>DATHYU010000317.1:0-10296 GCA_035458965.1 Acidimicrobiia bacterium
CGGCGGCGGCCCCGAGGATCTCCCGGCGGGTCCGGATCTTGTGTTCTTCGATGGAGGCGGCACGAATCCGTGGCACGTGAACTCCATGGGATGCGGTCGTCGAGAGGGTAGTGCTCGTCGGAGACCATCGGGAAGGGAGTCCGAGCGCGAGCCGGGCGGCGGACGGCGGGCCACACCGCTCTACCATCGCAGCGAAGAGCCGAAGGGGGTCTCGACAGCATGCCCGCCACGATCGTCATCGGCGCCCAATGGGGCGACGAGGGGAAGGGCAAGATCGCCAATCTGGTCGCTGCCGACGCCGACGTCGTCGTCCGGTACCAAGGAGGCAACAACGCCGGCCACACCATCGTCATCGGTGAGGAGACGTTCGCCCTCAGCCTCATCCCGAGTGGCGTCATCTACCCCGAGGTGACCCCCGTCATCGGGAACGGCTGCGTCGTCGACCCGAAGGTCCTCCTCGAGGAGATGGACATGCTCCGCTCCCGCGGCGTGGACCCCTCTGCGCTGCGCGTGTCGGCGAACGCCCACCTGATCATGCCGTACCACCGCAAGCTCGACGCCGTCCGCGAGCGGTTCCTCGGTCGCCAGCAGATCGGCACGACGAAGCGCGGCATCGGTCCCGCATACCAGGACAAGTTCGCCCGACAGGGGATCCGCATGCAGGATCTCTACGACCCGAAGATCTTTCGCGACAAGCTGGAAGCGGCGCTCAGGGAGAAGAACCAGCTCCTCACGAAGCTCTACAACCAACTCCCGCTCGAGGCCGACGAGATCGCCGAGGAGTACCTGTCGTACGCGCCCAGGCTCCTCGACCACGTGACCGATGCCTCACTCCTCGTCTGGCAGGCCATCGACGAGGGCAGGAACGTCATCTTCGAGGGTGCGCAGGGCACTCTCCTCGACATCGACCACGGGACGTACCCCTTCGTGACGTCGTCGAGCCCGATCGCCGGCGGTGCCCTGACGGGCACCGGCATCGGTCCGAAGCAGATCGACAGCGTCCTGGGCGTGACGAAGGCCTACGTCTCCCGGGTCGGCAGCGGCCCCTTCCCCACCGAGCTCAGCGACGAGACGGGTGAGAAGATGGTCCAGATCGGCGGCGAGTTCGGCACCGTCACCGGACGCCGACGGCGGTGCGGCTGGCTGGATGCCGTTGCCCTCCGGTACGCAGTGCGCGTCAACGGCATCACCGAGCTGGCGCTCATGAAGCTGGACGTGCTCTCCGCCTTCGACACCCTCCGGATCGGCGTCGGCTACACGTCACTCGGCACGAAGTACGACGAGTTCCCCCGCCAGCAGCGGGTGCTCTACAACTGCACACCGATCTACGAGGACCTTCGGGGCTGGAGCGCGGACATCACCGGCGTCAGAGCGTTCTCGGACCTCCCGGAGGCAGCGCAGCGATACGTCGAACGCATCGAGGAGCTGACGGGCGTGGGCGTGGCGCTGATCTCCGTGGGTCCCGAGCGATCGGCGACGTTCGAACGATGAGAGTGCTCCTCCTCGGCGGCGGCGGCCGGGAGCACGCCCTCGCGTGGGCCCTGGCGCGCGGCGGCACCGTCGACACCGTGGTCACCGCCCCCGGAAACCCCGGCATCGCCGAGGTCGGCCCGGTCGTGTCCTCCTCCATCACGGACGCCGACGCGGTCGCACGGACCGCCGTCGAGGCCGGGGTGGACCTCGTCGTGGTGGGGCCCGAGGCCCCGCTGGCCGCGGGCGTCGCCGATGCGCTGCGCAACAAGGGGGTGCCGACCTTCGGGCCCGGCAGAGCCGCCGCCCGGATGGAGGCGTCGAAGACCTTCGCAAAGGAGATCATGGCGGCGGCCGGTGTTCCCACGGCACAGGCGACCGCGTACCACGACCCTGCTGCCGCACTCGCAGATCTCGACGGCCGTGAGCCGCCCTTCGTCATCAAGGCGGACGGGCTTGCCGCCGGCAAGGGCGTGCTCGTCACGGCCGAGCGATCCGAGGCCCGGGCCTGGGTCGATCGGTGCTTCGACGGCGGGTTCGGCGACGCCGGCTCCACGGTCGTCATCGAGGACTTCCTCGACGGACCCGAGCTCTCGGTGTTCGCCCTCTGTGCGGGCGGAGATGCCGTCGCCTTCGGAGCCGCCCGCGACCACAAGCGGCTTCGCGACGGCGACGAGGGGCCCAACACGGGCGGAATGGGGTGCTTCTCTCCGGTGCCCGAGGTCGACGACGGCGCGGTCGACGACGTCCTCGACCGGATCGTCCGGCCCGTGCTCGGAGCACTCGTCGATCGCGGCATCGACTACCGGGGGTTCCTGTATGCCGGACTCGCGATCACCCACGACGGCCCCTCCGTCGTCGAGTTCAACGTGCGGATGGGCGACCCGGAGGCGCAGGTGATCATGCCGCTCCTCGTCTCCGATCCGGCTCCCCTGTTCGCCGCCGTGGCCGACGGAGCCCTGCCGCCCGAGCCGATCGAATGGCGGCCGGGTGCCGCCGTCGACGTCGTGCTCGCCGCCGCCGGGTACCCCGAGGGCCCGCGACGCGGCGACCGGATCTCCGGAGTCGACGGCCTCGCCGACCGTGACGACGTGGTCGTCTTCCACGCCGGAACGGCCCGGGACGACGCGGGGGGCCTCGTCACCGCCGGCGGCCGCGTGCTCAACGTCGTCGGCCTCGGTGAGGGGCTCGCCGAAGCTCGCACCGCCGCGTACGAGGCCGTCGACCGGATCCACTTCGACGGCATGCAGGTGCGCCGCGACATCGCCGGGGTCGGCCGATGATCGAGCGGTACTCCCGACCGGAGATGGCCGCCCTCTGGAGCGAGCGCGCCAAGCTCGACGTCTGGCAGGAGGTGGAGGCCCTCGCCCTCGAAGGGTGGGGGGCCGCCGGCGTGGCACCTCTCGGGGCCGGCGCAGCCGTCCGCTCCGCCCCGCCCGTCGAGGTCACGGCCTGGAAGGAACGGGAGTCCGTCACCCACCACGACGTCGCTGCCTTCGTCGACGTGCTCGCGGCCTCGATGCAGACTCACGGCGAATGGCTCCACTACGGCCTGACGTCGAGCGACGTGCTCGACACGTCGCTCGGTGCCACGCTGCGCCGGGCGGGCCGGCTCCTCGAGGAGGGCCTGAACGACCTGTTCGAGGTCGTGCGGCGACGCGCCGGTGAGCACCGTGACACGGTCATGATCGGCCGCACCCACGGGATCTGGGCCGAGCCGACCACGTTCGGCGTGAAGCTGGCCGGGTGGGCCTTCGCACTCGACCGGCACCGCGCGCGGCTCGCCCGGGCGATCGACGCCGTCTCGGTGGGGACGATCAGCGGGGCCGTCGGAACGTACGCCCACGTGCCGCCGTCGGTGGAGGCCCATGTGTGCGGGCGGCTCGGTCTGGTGCCCGAGTCTGCGCCGACCCAGGTCGTCGCCCGCGACCGCCACGCCGAGTTCCTGACCGTCCTCGCCCTGATCGGAGCCGAACTGGAGCGGTTCGCGGTCGAGATCCGGCACCTGCAGCGGTCGGAGGTCGCCGAGGCCTTCGAGGCGTTCGCGGCGGGCCAGAAGGGCTCCTCGGCCATGCCGCACAAACGGAATCCCATCCGATCCGAGAACGTGACCGGCCTGGCCCGCCTCCTACGCGGGTGGGCGGTCGCCGGTATGGAGGACGTGGCGCTCTGGCACGAACGCGACATCAGCCACTCCTCGGTGGAGCGCGTGGCGCTCCCGGACGCCTGCCTGGCCCTCGACTTCGCCCTCCACCGCATGACCCGGCTCATCGACGGCCTCGTCGTCGACGCCGCCCGGATGCGGGCGAACCTCGACGCCACCCGCGGGCTCGTCTACAGCCAGGCCGTGCTGCTCGCCCTCGTCGAGGCGGGGCTCGAACGGGACGCGGCGTACCGGATCGTGCAGCGGCACGCCGCGGCCGCGTGGGACGAGGGCGTCGACTTCCAGGCCTCGTTGCGGAACGACCCCGAGGTCCCCATCGACGACGAGCGGCTCACCGCCTGCTTCGACCCGATCGCGCAGGTGGCCGGCGCCGCGGTCGTGTTCGACCGCCTCTCCGAGCTCGAGATCTAGCCCCGCGCCGCCAGCACACTCCGCGCGGCGAGGACGGCGAAGAACAGCACGATCGGCACCACCGCCATCGTCGCGCTCCCCGACGTGTCCGCGTGGTAGCTGATGACGAGGCCGACCACCACGGAGACGATCCCGATCAACGCCGCGGTGACCATCATCGTGGGCACCCGGCGGACGATGAGGGCCGCCGTCGCCGGCGGTCCCACGAGGAGCCCGAAGACCAGCAGCGTCCCGACGGTCTGGAAGGACCCCACGATCGCGAGCGTCACGAGCCCGAGCATCGCCAGGTGGGCCAGCCCGGGACGGAGACCGAACAGGCGCGCCTTCTGCTCGTTGAAGGACAGCACGAGGAACGCCCGGTAGAACAGGACCGATCCGGAAACGCCCACGATCGCCACGAGGGCGAGCCACACCAGGTCGCCCGAGGTGACGCCGAGCGCATCGCCGAAGAGGATCGACGTGATGTTCCCCGTGTATGCGTCCGTCCGGCTCACGAGGATCACGCCGAGCCCCAGCATCCCCACGAACAACAGACCGATGCCGGTGTCCTCGGAGAAGTGCGTCTGGCGGTGGACGAGGCCGATGCCGCCGATCATGACGGCGGCGGCCACCGCCGCTCCCAGCGCAAGGGGGACCCCGGCCAGCAGGGCGACCGCGATGCCCGGGATGACGCCGTGGACGAGCGCGTCACCGAGGAAGGTCATGCCCCGGATCACGACCCACGTCCCGACGACGGAGGTCGCCACCGCGGCGAGGATCCCGCCGAGCAGCGCACGCTGCTGAAAACCGAACTCGAAGGGATCCAGCAACCAATCCATGGCCCGATCCTACGAAAGCGCCTCGACGATGCGCTGCGCATTGATGCGCAGGAGGCCCTCGAGGGTCTCGGCCCCCGATCCCTCCGGCCCGAGCGACCCGGTGTAGAGCTCCACGACCTCCACATGCCCGCCGACCTCGCGGGCGACGGCGTCGGCCAGGGCCGCCGGTCCGGTCGTCTCCGCGAAGATCGCCGCCACCCCCGTGTCGCGCATGGTCCCGACGAGATCTGCCAGCTCGGCCGAGCTGGGGTCACCCAGTGTCGAACCGCCGGGAACGACCACGCCGGCGACCTCGAACCCGTATCTGTCGGCGAAGTAGCCCAGGGCGTCGTGGTTGGTGACGAGCACCCGGCGCAGCGGATCGAGCCGGAGGACCATCTCGTCGATCTCGGCGTCGAGCGCCTCCATCCGAACGGCGTACGCCTCGGCCCGCTCGACCCATCCACCCGCGGTGACCGCCGCCAACTCGCCGCCGAGCAGCCGGGCCGCCGCGGCCACCCGGACCGGGTCCATCCACACGTGGGGGTCGAGGTCGCCGTCATCGTGCTCGGCGGCGTCGCCTTCGTCGTGGTGCTCGCCGAAGGGCAGGGGGTCCACCGCCGGGGCGACGGCCACGACCGGCACACCTTCGTCGCGCGCCGCATCGATCGTGTCGTCGAGCCCACTCTCGAGCCCGAGCCCGTTCACGACGACGAGGTCCGCAACGCGAAGACGAGCGGCCTGCCGGGCCGAGGGCTGGAAGTCGTGGGGGTCCGCCCCGATCGGGAGCAGGACCTCGACGTCGGCCTCGTCCCCGGCGATCGCCGTGAGCACGTCTCCGAGCACCGTGGTGGTCACGACGACGAGCGGGCGATCCGACGTCTCGGAACCACCACATCCGGTCGCCAGCAGGGCCGCACCCAGGAGCAACACCGGCAGTCGTCGCATGGTTCTCGTTCCTTTGACGAAAATGAGAATCATTCCTACTCTATCCCGTGCACGCTATCCCCTGTGGGGCCCCATGCAAAGCCACGTGCTGCGACAGGTCGAGCAACGCCTCCGTGATCGGAGCGTCCGCCTGACGAGCGCGCGCCGCGCGGTCGTCGAGTCGCTCGCCGTCGCCGACGGGCCGCGATCCGCCGCCGAGATCCTCGACGACCTCGACGGCGGGGTTCCCCTCTCGTCGCTCTACCGGACCCTCACGGTCCTCGAGGATGCCGGAGTGCTCGCTCCCCATCACGGAGTCCGCGGCGTCACCCGATACGAGCTCGCCGAGTGGCTCGCCGGCCACCACCACCATCTCATCTGCACCGAGTGCGGATCGGTCGAGGATCTGCCGATCCCCACCGACGTCGAGCGGCAGCTCCGCGCCCTCGTCGGCGCATTGACCACCACATCGGGATTCGCTGCGGACGACCACGTCCTCGAGATCGAGGGCCGGTGCGCCCGATGCCGATGAACGCCGTCGCCGCCGAGGATCTCGTCCTCCGCTACGGGGCCACGACGGCGCTGGCCGCCTCGTCGTTCACGATCCCGGCGGGCAGCATCACCGCGGTGATCGGCCCGAACGGGTCCGGGAAGTCCACGATCCTCTCCGCCATCGCCGGGCTCCTCGCCCCGGCATCCGGCCGGCTCGACGTCGGCCTCGACTCGATCGCCTACGTGCTCCAGACCACGAAGGTCAACGACGCTCTCCCCGTCACGGTTCGCGAGGTCGTCTCCATGGGCCGGTACGCCACGACCGGGGCGTACCGGTGGCTCTCCGCCGACGATCGCCGCTCGGTGGACGACGCGATCGAGCGGATGGATCTCCACGACGTCGCCGGCCGCCATCTCCACGAGCTGTCGGGCGGACAGCGCCAGCGGGTGTTCGTCGCCCAGGGGCTGGCTCAGGACCACGATCTCCTGCTCCTCGACGAGCCGCTGACCGGCCTCGACCTCCCGTCGGCCCTGGCGATCGATCGCGTCATCCACGACGAGCAGGCCCACGGCTGCACCGTGGTGCTCACGACCCACGATCTCGCCGAAGCCCAGGCGGCCGATCACGTGATCCTCGTCGCAGGCCGGGTCGTCGCGGCCGGCACACCCGACACGGTGCTCGACATCACCAACCTCGCCTCTGCGTACGGTCCCGCCCTGCTCCACGGGGAGGACGAGCGGATCTACCTCGACGATCCCCTCCTGCTCGAGGATCCCGCGCACCGGCCGGTGCCCGGCCGCCACCTCCACCGCGGGCGGAGATCCGACGAGCTCTGATCAACCCTCGGGTCAACCCTCGAGCCGGCGCCGCAGCAGGATGGGGTAGCCGACGAGGACCACCCCGGCGAACAGGAACCACTGGACGGCGTACCCGAGGTGCGGGCCCACCGAGAGCGGCGGCGGCTCCTCGGCGATCGGCAGCTCGCCGCCTTCGGGATCCTGGCCGAGCAGCACCAGGTAGCGGCCGGGATCGAGCTCGAACGAGACCGAACCGGCAACGAGCGCCGGGTCGATGCGGGGCACCACGGCGGCCGGCTCGTCGGGCACCCCGCCGAACTGGGCGGGCCACAACACGCCCTCGACGGTCACCTCGCCCGCCGGCGGACCGGCCTGGGGATCGCCGGGCCGGTCGAGGGTGATCGGCACCCAGCCCCGGTCGACGAGCACACCGCGTCCGCCACCGAGATCGAGCGGGGTCAGCACGTGGTGCCCGGACACGCCGTTGCGGGAGCGGAGGACGAGCACCTCGGCTCCGACGTCGTACTCCCCGGTCGCCGTCACCCGGACATAGGGCTCGGAGCGGGCCGAGCCGATCCCCACGGACGGGGCCTCGAGGCCTGCCGCCACCGCGACGTTGAACGCCTGCTTCTCGTCGAGGCGCCGCAGCTGCCAGAACCCGAGCGACACGAACACGATGAGCGCCACCACGACCAGCAGGTGACCGGCGATCCAGCGCGGGCGCATCAGATGGTGCATGCGACGGATCGTACGAAGGACCCGGCCGTTGCCGGAACCTAGAGCTTCTGCTCCGGGGGCCTGCCCCCGAACTGCTCCCACGTGTCGACGTACAGGCTCTGCAGGCCGTGGCCGATCGCACCGTCCCGGTCGAACAGCTCGCTCTGGGCCAGCGCCACGCCATTGGGCTCGGCGTCGGTGCGCGACCGCAGGTAGACCCACTCGCCGACCGGATACCGGTGCAGGTACACCGACAGGTCGGGATTGAGGAAGACGTACTCCGACGACGGCACGACGCGCGAGATGCCGTTCGAGAAGTCGGCGAACGCCACCGTCCGCATGAGCGGCGTGGGCTCCTCGTCGGGGAAGAAGGGCATGGCCATCCGCAGCCACACCGCGGCGGGCCCGTGCTCGTAGAAGTCGCCGGCGGCAACGCGCATCTCGACGGCGGCGACGTGGAAGAAGGTCTCGCCCTCGGGCTGCATGGGGAACGTCGGGAACAGCTCGGGATCCGGGGGAACGTCGCGCCGGGGATGCTCCGGCACCTCGAGGCCGGTCGACCGGGTGCGCAGCGCGCTCGCCCTGGCCACCTCGACGCCGTCGCAGGTCATCGTCGCCTCGACCAGCTGGATGCGCTTGCCGGGCCGCGTCACCCGCGTGGTCACCTCGAGAGGACGTCCCGGCACGGGACGCAGCAGGTCGACGGTGAGACGGGCCACGATCATCGGATTCGGTGCCTCGACCCTCTCCACCTGCCGGGCCAGCAGGGCGGCGACGGGCCCCCCGTTGAGGCTCCCGTCCTCGTACCACATGGCCCGGGCGTACTCCGTGGGAACGAAGCGGTCGCCGTCGGGAACGAAGATCGACGTCACTGTGGCCGGGGGCTCGGGTCGTTCATGAGGCTCCGCAGCTCGCGTCGGGCGATGGACCGCTTGTGGACCTCGTCGGGACCGTCGGCGATCCGCAGTGTGCGGGCATGGGCATAGAGGGCCGCGAGCGGGAAGTCATCGCTGACTCCCGCGCCGCCGAGCAGCTGGATCCCCGTGTCGAGCACCCACGTGGCCATCTGGGGGATGGCCACCTTGATGCCGGCGACCTCGATCCTCGCCCCCTTGACGCCCTGCGTGTCGATGAGCCAGGCGGTCTTCAGGACGAGGAGGCGCGCCTGCTCGATCCGGATGCGGGCCTCGGCGATCCAGTCCTGGACGACGCCGTGCTCGGCGATGCGGCGGCCGAAGGTCTCGCGCTGCATGGCGCGGCGGGTCATGATGTCGAAGGCACGCTCCGCCATGCCGATGGCGCGCATGCAGTGATGGATCCGTCCCGGGCCGAGCCGCTGCTGGGCGATCGCGAACCCGCTCCCCGGTTCGCCGAGCAGGTTGGCCTTCGGCACCCTGACGCCGTCGTAGGTGATCTCGGCGTGCCCGCCGCGTTCGTGGTACCCGAACACGGTGAGATCCCGCTCGATGGTCACGCCCGGGCTGTCGAGCGGCACGAGGATCATGCTCTGGCGGTGGTACGTGTCCGCTTCGGGATCGGTGACCCCCATCACGATGGCGATCTCACATCGAGGCGACATGGCGCCGCTCGACCACCATTTACGGCCGGTGACGACGTAGTCGTCCCCATCCTCCTCGATCCGGCACGAGATGTTCGTGGCGTCGGAGGAGGCCACGTCGGGCTCGGTCATCGAGAAGCACGAACGGATCCGTCCATCGAGCAGCGGTACCAGCCAGCGCTCCTGCTGTTCCGGCGAGCCGAACATGGCAAGGATCTCCATGTTCCCGGTGTCCGGTGCGTTGCAATTGATGGCCTCGGGGGCGAGATGCGGGCTCCAGCCCGTGATCTCGGCGAGCGGCGCGTACTCGAGCACCGAGAGGCCGGCACCCCACTCCTCGTCGGGGAGGAAGAGGTTCCACAGCCCGCGCCGCCGGGCCTCGGCCTTCAGGACCTCGAGGATCTCGGGGTGATGGTGCGGGTCCCCCGCCGCCGCCATCTCCTGTTCGTACGCCTCCTCGGCCGGCAGGACGTGCTGGTGCACGAAGTCGAGGAGCCGGCCCCGCCAGTCCTCCATCCGGTCGGTGTATCCGAAGTCCATGGTCCTCCTCGAGCCGTGAGCCGAGTCTACGAAGCCCGGGACGCGGCCCGGGCGACGGGCCGAGGCTCACGCGGCAGCCCGAGCGAGCGCTCGTCGAGGAGGAGACGGACCTCGCCGCGCAGCCCGGCGTGGCCGCCGGTCACGACCCCGGGCTCTGCACCGGAGCCGCCGGGACCGATGTCAGCCATCGGTGGGTGTCCTCCGCCGTCCCGGCATGGAGATCGGTGAGCGCGGTGCGCAGGCGAAGCGTCGCCGGGCCCGGGACCCCGCCACCCACCGGCAGGTGCGCGCCGTCGACGACGAGGCCGCCGACCGGGGCGAGGACCGCCGCCGTGCCCGACAGGGCGGCCTCGGCGCCGGGGCGGCGGGCCCACTCGATCAGATCGTCCACGGTCAACGTGGCGGGCTCATCGATGGAGAAC
>DATHYU010000318.1:0-3147 GCA_035458965.1 Acidimicrobiia bacterium
AGCGTCACGTGTCCCCACTTCTGCTCATTTTGAGTAGAACGTTGTCCACATATGCTAAACGTGAGCAAAAAGGCGATCAAGGAGAGATATCGGATATCAGATGTCAGAGCAGACTGCAGGCTCTGGTGGCTGAGCTCTGGACTATCCGCTCGTCCGTAGGCCCGGCAGCCCGACGCCCGGTGCCGGCCGTTCGCGGAGGACCTCGCGTCGGAACCGGTACAGCTCGGCGGGACGGCCGCCGGTCGACGTGTCCTGGTGACCGGTGCCCTCGACGAGCCCGCCGCGGTCGACGAGGCGTCGGAAGTTCTGCGTGTGGAGCCGGACGCCGGACAGCGCCTCGGCGACGCGCTGGAGGTGCCTGAGTGTGAAGGCCTCCGGCAGCAACTCGAAGACGACGGGGCGGTACCGGAGCTTGCCGCGGACGCGCCCGAGGGCCTGAGCGGCGATCCGCCGATGATCGAGCACCATCGGCTCGCCGTGCTCCGCGCCCGACTCGGCCGGCCGTCCCGACTCGGGCACGAACCCCGCCTCCCACAGCAGCTCGTACCGCTCGAGCGCCCGCTCGCCGTCCCAGGGCGCCCCGCCGATACCGAACATGATGTCCGCCCGCTCGCGCCGCGCCCTCCGCTCGACCCCGTCCTTGCCGGTGGCGACCCAGTGGTCGAGAGCCGCGACCAGATGCGACTCGATCACCGCCGGACGGCCGTCGCGGAAGTCCTCCCAGGGCAGGAACTCATAGAGATCGCGCCACCGGGCCCCGGCCGCGTCATCGAGAGGGCCCTCGCGCACGAGGGCCAGATAGGCCACGGAGACCAACCGCTCGTCGGGCCGGGATCCCCGCCCCCGATCGCCAAGGGTGTACAACTGCTCGACATACCCGAGATCGATGCCCGTCTGCTCCCGAACCCATCGGCGCAGGGCACGCTCGAGCGTGGGATCGCCTTCGGGGTCGAGACGCCCCGTCGGCAGGGCCAGGGGATCGCCGACGACGAGCACGCGCGGCGTGTCCGCCGTCACGGCCACGATGACGGCCGACAGACCCAGGACCACACGGCTGGCGCTCACGACCTGCAGGCTAGGGGTCCGCTGGCCGCGATACGCTCGGGCCCATGCGACTCGGAATCGACCTCGACGGCGTGGTGGCCGACTTCAACGCCGGCTGGATCAACCGGTACAACGCCGAGTTCCACGGGGACGTGGCCCACGACGCGGTCCGGCACTGGAACGCCATCCCGAGCCTGACCCACTTCGAGGACATGGAGGCCTTCTGGATGTGGGCGCAGGGGGACCCGGGTTCCGGCAGCCTGTTCCGCCACCTCGAGACATACCCGGGATCCGTCGAGACACTGGGGCGGCTGGACCGCGCCGGGCACGACATCGTGATCATCACGACGAAGCCGCGCTGGGCGATCCACGACACCTTCGCATGGCTGTCCCAGCACCGGCTCCCCACCGAGGAGGTCCACATCACGTGGAACAAACAGCGGGTGCCCTGCGACGTGTACCTCGACGATGCCCCCCACGTGATCGAGCGCATTCACCGGGCGCGGCCGGAGGCCCTCGTGTGCCGCTTCGTCCGGCCGTGGAACCGACCGGTGGCCGGGGTGCGGGACGTGCACGACTGGCCGGAGTTCGAATCCGTCGTCCTGGATCTCGCCAAGTCGGGCATCGGCTGACCCCTCGGTTGCATAACCGGCGATCGCGCGGAGTAGCCTGCTGAACGAGGCGGATGATGCCGCCCAGTACCCAACCAGGAGTAAGGGACTATGCGACTTCGCAAGTGGATGTTCCTGCTCGTCGTACTCGCCATGGTCGCCGCAGCATGCGGTGACGACGACGACGCCGGCGACACGACGGCCGCCACCCAGGCGACCACCACGACGATGCAGGCGACCACCACGACGGAAGGTCAGCCGTTCGCCACGAAGACGCCAGGGGTCCTCACGGTCGGCTCGGATATTCCGTTCCCGCCGTTCGAGGACTTCGACGATGGCGGCGACGTGGTCGGCTTCGACGCCGATCTCATCAACGAGCTCGCCAGCCGTCTCGGCTTGACCGTCACGTGGATCGACACGGACTTCGACACGATCTTCACGCAGCTCGCCCTCGGGCAGTTCGACGTGGTCGCCTCGGCAACCACGATCACCCCCGAGCGTGCGCAGCAGGTGGACTTCACGAGCCCGTACTACAAGGCGCAGCAGGCGCTCACGGTCAACGAGAACGAGACACCGAACCTCATCGCGTGGGAGGACCTCCGCGAGCGCGACTCGGTCGCCGTCCAGACCGGGACCACGGGCGCCGACTGGGCAATCGAGAACCTGGCACCGAACGGCGTCGACGTGCGCGAGTTCCCGGCCGCCCCCGACACCTACAACGCCCTCGAGGCAGGCCAGGTGACGGGTGTCATCTTCGACGAGCCCTCGGCCGTCGAGGAGTCCGCCAACCGTCCCGGCCTGAAGGTCGTCCAGGTGATCGACACGAACGAGGACTACGGCTTCGGTGTCGACCCGAACGCCGAAGGCCTCCTCGGAGCTCTCAACGCCGAGTTCGCGGCCATGCTGTCCGACGGCACGTACCAGGCCATCTACGACACCTGGTTCGACGCCCCGGCCGGCAGCGTCCTGTACGAGGGTGACGGCGCCGTCGCCGGCGGCCCGACCATCCCCGAGGGATGGCCGCGTGAGCTGGTCTTCGGCTTCGTGCCTTCCCGCGAGAGCGAGACGCTGCAGGACAACGTCGACGTGTTCGCCCAGGTACTCGCCGACGCGCTCGGCATCGACGTCACCGGCGTGGTGACGACGGACTACACCGCGCTCGGTATTGCGCTGGGCACCGGCGAAGCGGACATGGGCGCCTTCGGCCCCGCCGGCTTCGTGCTCGCCAACCGGGCCTACCCCGAGGGGCTCGAGCTCCTCGCTCAGTCGGTACGATTCGGTGACTCGACGTACCACGCGCAGTGGTTCACGAACGACCCGAGCATCTGCACCGGCGATCCCGTCGAGGGCGCGTTCTACTACGACGATGACGGCAACGTCGTCGCCGTCGGTCCGACCGATAGCCCAGCACTGCAGGTCGGGTGGAACGGAGACGGCACGCGCGACGACACCGTGTCGGCCGGTCTCCGCTGCCCCGAACCCGTGGACATCA
>DATHYU010000319.1:0-5277 GCA_035458965.1 Acidimicrobiia bacterium
CTGAGGCGCCGCCGTCGGCGCCAGGCGACCGCTCCCGGCCACGCCCTCGTCGGGTGGGGTGCCGCACCGCCGCGCATCCCGCCCCAGGGGGCGCCACCCGAAGGCGACGGCCATCACGCCGATCGGCCTCACCGGTTCGCGAGATCACTCGATGCGGAACACGACCGCGCGCCGGGCCGGCACGGCGAGGCGGAGGATCCCGCCCCCGAGCGCGGCCTCGCCGTCGCCGTGGATCCGGGTCGCCGCCGTTCCCTCGAGGCCGACCCACGGGTGCACGGGCTGATCGGCCGTGTTCACCACGACGAGCACCCGATCTCCCTCGAACCGTCGCTCGAAGGCATAGACCGGGCCCTCGGTCAGCACATGGCGGTAGTCGCCGTAACGCAGCGCAGGGGTCGCATGCCGGAGGGCGATGAGCGATCGGTAGGTCTCGAGGGTGCCCTCGTGCCATTCATGGGGGAAGTCCCAGGGGAACGCCCCGCGACTGAACGGGTCGTGATGGCCCGACATGCCGATCTCGTCGCCGTAGTAGACGCACGGGGCTCCGGTGAAGGTCATGAGCAGGGTGACCGCGAGGGCGACCGAGTCGCGATCCTCGCCCACCATGCTGAGCACCCGCGGGGTGTCGTGGGAATCGAGGACGTTGAGGTTCGCCCGGTGGGCGGCCTCGGGGTAGACCCCGAGGAGGCCGTCGATGGCCATGGCATAACCGGCGGCGTCCAGGGCCGGGGTCAGTGTCAGGTTGATCGGCTCGACGACCTCGGCGTCGATCCGCTCGCCCGCCACGAACCGGAGGATCGCCTCCCCGAGCGGGTAGTTCATCACCCCGTCGAACCGGGGCTGCTCGCCGATCCAGTCCGGCGCGGCACGCCAGATCTCGCCGACGATGTACGCGTCGGGATCGACCGCCCGGACCCGCTCGCGGAACTCCTCCCAGAACCCGGGCGTCGTGATCTCCTCGGGCACGTCGAGGCGCCACCCGTCGATCCCCCGGCGGACCCACTGCTCCCCCACCTGCATGAGGAACTCGCGCACCTGGGCGTTGTCGGTGTTGAACTTGGGCAGGGCGTGGAGACCCCACCAGGCGTCGTACCCCGGTGCCCGCGAGTGGTCATAGGCGTTCGGCCGCGACTCGTGGACGTGGAACCAGTCGAGCCACGGGGACCCCTGTCCGTTCTCCAGGATGTCGTTGAACTGGAAGAAGCCCCGGCTGCAGTGGTTGAACACGCCGTCGAGCACGACCCGCATGCCCCGCTCGTGGGCTGCGTCGAGGAGCTCGTCGAGGGCGGCGTTCCCGCCGAGGAGCGGATCGACGTGGTCGTAGTCGTGCGTGTGGTACCGGTGGTTCGAGGCCGACTGGAAGATCGGGTTGAAGTAGAGGGCGTTGACGCCCAGGTCCGTCAGCCAGTCGAGGTGCTCGACGACCCCGTACAGGTCACCCCCCTTGTACCCGTGGACCGAGGGCGCCACGTCCCACGGCTCGAGGTTCGACGGCTTCGGCAGGCGTTCGGAGCGCGCGAAGCGATCGGGGAAGATCTGATAGAAGACGGCGTCGGCGACCCACGCCGGACGATGATCGATGGCCATAGGCGACGCAGTCTGCCACGTCGCACCGGCCTGTCAGCCGTGGCCGTGCGGTTCGACCCCCACGTCATGGGCCATCACGGCCGCCAGCCACGTCGTCAGCGGCACGGAGGCGACCAGCCCGATGCTGCCGACCAGCGTCCGCAGCACCTCGGTGGCCACGATCTCCGAATTGAGGACCGTGCCGAGCGACTGGTCGGAGAGCACGAAGAAGATGAGCAGCGGCATCGACGCCCCGGCATAGGCCAGCAGCAGGGTGTTGACCGTCGACGCGACGTGGTCCCGACCCACCCGGAGACCGGCGCGCACCAGCTCGATGCGCGAGATCTCGGGTTTGGCCCGCTTGACCTCCCATACGGCCGAGGCCTGGGTGACCGTCACGTCGTCGATCGCTCCCATCGACCCCAGGACGACGCCGGCGAGCACGAGCCCGGACAGGTCGATCGTCCCCACGATCGTCAGGATGAAGGCCTCGTCGCTGGCGAAACCCGTGAGGTCGGCGGCTCCGATGGCGATCTCCGACAACAGCACCGTCACGACGAGGGCCGCCAGCGTCCCCAGGAGCGCCACCGTCGTCATCCGGTTGAACCCGTGCGCGGCGTAGAGCGCCACGTAGGCGATCGCGGCCGCCCCGAAGGCCGCGACGAGCACGGGCGAGCGCCCATCGAGGATCGCCGGGATGACGAATTGCAGGAGCACGAAGATGCTCGCCGCCAGGCCGACGAGCGCCGCCAGGCCCCGGAGGCGACCGAGGGCGACCACCGCCAGGGCGAAGATGATGGCCACCCAGGCGAGGACGGGCCGCCGCTGCCGATCGGCATAGCCGTACTCGAACCCCGGCTCGGCGTCGGCCCGGTAGTCGAGGACGACCCGGTCGCCGATCGTGAAGTATGGGGAGGTCTCCGCGATCACGAACTCGAGCTCGACCACGCCTCCGGCGTCGGGGCCCTGGTCCAGCCGGAAGGACACCTGCTGGCACGGGAGCCCGACCGCGCACCGCTCCTCGGTGACCGCGACCACCGTCGCCCCATGGACCTCTGCCGTGATGCCGATCTCGTCCAGATCGGGCCGTTCGGCCCCGGTGGGCCGGAGGAGCACCATGCCCAGGACGGTCACCACCGCCAGGGCGACGGCGATCGCCACGGGCAGCACCCGGAGGACGGAGAGGTGGTCCGGCTCGAGGAATCGCTCGAAGTCCGGGTTGTCCGGGGAGTCCTGCAGGAAATCGTCACTCACCGAAGGTTCTCCCTGTCATAACCTCGTATCCCTCTCCTGGTCACCCAAGGGTACCCTACGGAGTAGCTTCGCCATCACCGGACGACCAGCGACGCCAGGAGCCGGTCGGTCGTGGCGGCGATCTCGGCGACCGCCGCGTCGAAGGCCTCGGCATTGGCCCGCGAGGGCGTGCGGAAGCCCGACACCTTCCGCACGAATTGTCGGGCCGCCGCCTCGATGTCCTCTCGGGTGGCGGGCTCGGGGCGGCGGAGCTGGACGATGCTTCTGCACATGCAGCCGACGCTACTCAGTCGACACGGCCGCCGGAGCGCCAGTACGACCCATCCGCCCGGGTCAGGAAGCCGTCGTCGACGAGATGGCGCCGAAGCGAGGCGTAATCGGGATGGAAGACCTGCAGGGTGGAGTTGACCTCCCGCTCGGTGTACCGCAGGCCCGGCTCGAACTCGAGGGCGAGTCGCTCGAGCACCAGGGCGCGCTTGGCCTGGGACATGGGTATCGACGTCAGCCGACCGCCCGAGAAGAACCTGCCGAGGACGTCGGCTTCCTCCGGTGTCCACGGTCCCTCCACGAGGGCCGGATCCATCGGGGCGTCCTGGGGCAGCGCCCGGGCGATCGAGCGAAGGGCCTCCCCGTCGAGGACGAGATCCCGCCCGATCAGGCCGACCTCCACGAGACGCCCCAGCTCCCGTCTCACCCTTCGTTCGTCGGCGCCGAGGGCCGCAGCGAGGGAATCGGTGTCGACCGGCCCCTGGGCGGCCGCGCCGAGCACGGCGAGGCGGATGGGATCGACCGCGATCCGCAGGTACTCGGTGGGCCCGATCATGCCCGAAGGGTACCGCCGTGCGTCGGCCCGACCGAGAGGTAGGCTGGCCGCCCGATGCCTCGACTCCTGCTGATCCGACACGCCCCCACCGCCGCGACCGGAACCGTGCTCACCGGCCGTCTCCCCGGCGTCGCCCTCGACGCCGCAGGACGCGAGATCGCCGAGACCCTCGCCGGCGCGCTCGCCGACACGCCGCTCACGGCCGTCTACACGTCACCCGTGCTGCGGTGCCGCCAGACGGCCAGGGCCGTGGCGCGACCGCACGGGCTCTCCCCCGTCGCACTCGGAAGCCTCGCCGAGGTCGACTACGGCGAATGGGCGGGCCGCACACTCAAGAGCCTCGCCCGGACGAAACTGTGGGAGTCGGTCCTCCGCGCCCCCTCCCGGGTCCGCTTTCCCGGCGGGGAGACCCTGCGCGAGGTCCAGGTGCGCTCCGTCACCGCCTGCGAGGAGATCGCACTCCGCCATCCCCGGGGCACGATCGCGGTGGTCTCCCACGGCGACGTCATCAAGTCGATCGTGGCGCACTATCTGGGAACGCCGCTCGACCTCTTCCAGCGGATCCGCGTCCAACCCGCCTCCGTCTCGGTGCTCGAGGTCCCGCGCACCGGCCCGCCGGGCGTGATCGCCGTGAACCGCCTGGCGGACGGGGCCCTCTCCTGATGCGGTCGCTGGGCCCGGTCGAGCATTTCGCCGCCGGAGCCGTCGGCCCCGCCGGAGCTCGCGCGTTCTTCGTCGAGATCGCCACGGCGGACCATCGCGAGTGGTTTCTCCTCGAGAAACAGCAGGTCGCCGCGCTCGCCGAGCGCATCCTGGAGCTGACCCGCGAGCTCGGCGTCGCCCCCCAGGATCCGGCCCACGATCTCGGAGAGCCGATCGAACCGACCTTTCGCATAGGAGAGATCGGGATGGGCACGGACATCGAGGGTCTCGTCGTCGCTCTCCGGTCCACCGAGGACGACGACGATCCGGTCGGCTTCACCGTGCCGGCGGAGGTGGCCGACGCCGCCGCCCGTCGTGCGCTGCAGATCGTGGAGTCCGGACGGCCTGCGTGCCGGCTCTGCGGCCGGCCCGAGGACCCCGAGGGCCACACCTGTCCGGCGACGAACGGCGACCTCCGTCACGATCGCTCGTGACCGTCACCGTCGACGAGCTCGTCGGGCGCTTCACCGCCGCATCGAACGCAACGCTGCTCGGCAAGGCCGGCGGCCGCCTCGTCGTCTACAAGCCGACCGCCGGAAACCGGCCGCTCTGGGACTTCGATGTCGCGACCCTCGCCGCCCGCGAGGTCCTCACCTTCGAGGTGGCGACGGCCATGGGGCTCGAGGTGGTCCCCGAGACCACCCTGGGCGATGGGCCCTTCGGTCCCGGCGCCGTGCAGGCGTACGTCGAGGTCGACGAGTCCTTCGATCCGTTGCCGCTCGTGCGCGCCGCGGACGACCGGCTGTGGCCCGTCGCGGTCCTGGACCTCGTCGTCAACAACGCAGACCGAAAGCTCGGCCACCTGCTCCTCGAGGAGGCCTCGGGCCGTCTCCGTGCCATCGACCACGGCCTCACCTTCCACGTCGAGGACAAGCTCCGCACCGTGCTGTGGGGCTTCGCGGGGCGCCCGCTCCCGCCGGCGCTCCAGGACG
>DATHYU010000320.1:0-4546 GCA_035458965.1 Acidimicrobiia bacterium
GAACGCCGGACCCGCCTCCATATCCTCCTGGCGGACGACAGCCCGACGAACCGCCTGCTGGCCTCGCGCATCCTCGAGAAGCGGGGGCACACGGTGGTCGGCGTCGGCGACGGCTCCGAAGCCGTGATCCGCCTGGGCGAGGAGCGTTTCGACGCCGTGCTCATGGATGTCCAGATGCCGGAGATGGACGGCCTCGAAGCGACTCGCCGCATCCGGGCGCGCGAGCTCGTCGAGGGCGGGCACGTGCCCGTGGTCGCCCTCACGGCGTACGCGATGGATGCGGATCGGGCACGGTGTCTCGCGGCGGGCATGGATGCGTTCGTGTCGAAGCCGTTCCGCGCCGAGGAGCTCGAGGAGACCCTCGAGGAGGTCGCACGGCGCTTTCCCCAGGACGGCGTCGAGCGGGTCGACCGGCCTCCGGCCGAGGTCGACGACCGTGCGATCGACCGCGCGACGGCGCTCCACCAGGTGGGGGGCGACACCGAGCTTCTCGTCGGGCTCGCCGCCGAACTCGTCGCGTCCATCGACGAGCGTCTGTCGGCCATCGAGACGGCCGTGGCCCTCGGCGACCTCGCGACCGCCGGAGGCGCCAGTGACGAGCTCGTCAGGGAGCTGCTCGCCGTCGGCGCCCTCCGCGCCGCCCGTGCAGCGACGTCGTTGTCGACGGCGGCCGGGCTCGGCGACGAGGCGATCTCCGACGCCGTGCTCACCGAGGTGAGGCAGGAAGCCGATCATCTCCGAGTCGAGCTGTCGGCGCTGGCCTCGAGGGGCATCGGCGCCTGGGCCTAGGGCCCGTCGCAGACGATCTCGTCGCTCAGCCCTGCGCCAGCCTTCGGATCGAGCCCGCCACACGAGAGCGGTGGGCATCGTCGTCGTATCCGGTGCGGGGCCAGAAGAACCCCCGGAGGCCGTCTCCCTTCGTGCGTGGCACGACGTGGACGTGGAGGTGCGGGACGGACTGGCTCACGACGTTGTTCTGGGCGACGAAGGTGCCTTGAGCGCCCGTGGCCGTTCGCACCGCGGCGGCCAGCCGACGCACGGCGCCGAAGAGCGGGCCCAGGTCGTCATCGGCGATGTCCTCGATGGTCTCGTGGTGTCTTCGGGGCGCGACGAGCACGTGCCCGGGGAACAGCGGCCTGATGTCCAGGAAGGCGATCGTCGTCTCGTCCTCGTACACCACGTCGGCCGGACGACGCCTCGCGACGATCTCACAGAACGTGCAGTTCACCCCTTCGACGCTAGTGCCCCGCCCCGGGGTGCGAGAATGGGGGCATGTTCCGATACCTCAAGCGGTTCTCGTCGGCGTTCACCGAGCGGGAGCGGACCTCGGGCCGGCCGACGAGCGCCAACGGCGCCTCGTCCTTCCACCTCGTCTGGGATGTCGCCCAGACGCCACTCGTCGAGGTGGAGGCGACGCTCGAGGTCCTCGTCCTGCCGGCCGTGAAGAGCCTCTACTTCTGGGCGCTCCAGGTGTCGTTCGCCTCGCAACGGCGCCTCAAGGGCGGAGCGCACGTCGGGCTCCAGTTCAACCAGCGTCATCCGGGCTCGACGGCGGTGAACTGGGGAGGCTACGGAGCCGCGGACACGGGTGGAGCGATCCTCTCGGGATCGATGTCGTCATTGGCGAGCACGCCGAACGATCCGAACACCCGGGACTTCGACTGGCGGGCGGGGCACCGATACCGGCTTCGGGTTGCCCGGTCACCGGTCGTGCTGGAGTCCGGCCACGCATGGCGGGGGAGCGTCACGGACCTCGAGACCGGGCAGGTCACCGTGGTACGCGATCTGCACACGCAGGGCGATCACCTCGTCGCCCCGATGGTCTGGTCCGAGGTGTTCGCCCGCTGTGAGGCCCCGAGCGTGTCGGTGCGATGGAGCGACCTACGGGGAGTGGATCCCGGCGGAGCGGTGGTCGTGCCTCGGACCGTCCGCGTGAACTATCAGACCCGCGAAGACGGCGGATGCGACAACACCACCGTGGCCGTCGACGAGCTCGGGATCGTGCAGACCACGGCGACCCCGCGCCAGATCCCGCAGGGCGCGATCCTGCCGGTCCCCGGTGCGAGGATCGACGAGTGACGACGCCGACCGTCCACTTCGACCCCTACGACCCCGCGTTCGGCGCCGACCCGTACCCGACCTATTGCCGGGTTCGTTCCGAGACCCCGATCGCCTACAGCCCCGATTGGGACCTGACGTTCCTGTCCCGCCACGCCGACGTGGCGGCCGTCCTCCGAGACCGACGCTTTGGCCGGCAGGCGACCCACGTGCTCGACCCCGCCGAGCTGGCCCGGCCCGAGGTGGGCTCGGGCTATCCGACGTGGGAGCGCTTCGTGCGCGGCTCGTTCATCGATCTCGAGCCGCCCCGCCACACGCGCCTGCGGGGCCTCGTCGCCAAGGCCTTCACCAGGCGGTCGTCGGAGGCCATGCGCCCGCTCGTGCGGCGCACGGCCGAGGCCCTCCTCGATGGGATCGTGGAGCAGGGTCGCATGGATGTGATCCCCGACTACGCCACGCCCATCCCGCTCGAGATGATCGCCGATCTCATGGGCATTCCCGATGGTGATCGGGAGCGCCTGCTCGCGTGGTCGCACGCCATCGTCCGGCTCTTCGACTACAACGCGACGCCGGAGGAGGGGCGGGCGGCAGACCAGGCCGTCGAGGACTTCGTGGCGTACCTGCGGCCGATCGTCCGCCGGCGACGGGCCCGGCCGGGCGACGATCTCGTCTCGCACATGACGAGCGTCCAGCTGGACGGCGATCGCCTGGATGAAGACGACATCGTCGCCACGACGATCTTGACGCTCAACGCCGGCCACGAGGCGACGGTGCACGCGATCGGCAACGGCATCCTCGCCTTGGCCCGGAACCCGGAGGCGTTCGCCACGCTGCGGGCCGACCCGGGGCTCGCGGCATCCGCCGTGGAGGAGCTCCTCCGCTACGACACGCCGCTGCAGATGTTCGAGCGCTGGGTGCTCGAGGACGTCGACTGGGAAGGCCATCGACTCTCGAGAGGAACGAAGGTCGGGCTGCTCTTCGGTGCGGCGAATCGGGATCCGGATGCCTTCGACGACCCGGACCGTCTCGACGTCACCCGCAACGATCGGACGCACGTGTCGTTCGGCGGTGGCATCCACCACTGCGTGGGAGCCCCGCTCGCCCGCATCGAGCTCGAGGAGGCCTTCGCCGCGCTGGCCCGTCGCGTCCGGAGGCTCGAGCTCGAGACCGAGGACCTCGAGTACCTGCCGAGCCTCGTCTTCCGCGGCGTGGCGTCGCTGCCGGTGTCGGTCGCGCCGGCGTAGCCGCGTTCCGCCACGCAGAGGCACACGGAGAGCGGGGGCGGCGAGCCGAGGGTCGTCAGCCGGCGCCCGAGGGCTGCGTCGTCACGGCCAGACCCCACGCTGCTCGGTCGTCTGGCGAACCCGGCGGAGGGCCACGACGGTGGCGGCGATCCGCAGATCGGGTTGGCGGATGGGTGTCGCCTCGGGCTTGCGCTCGGCCCAGCGTCGCGTGTAGCGGTCGTAGCCCTCGACGAGGTTGACGCGCTCGGTCGCAACGAGCTCCGTCGCCCGGCGCATCTTCGCCCGCAGCCGCTCGTGGACGTCGTGCTCCTCCCACTGGGAGTTCTCGAGGTTCTGGACCCACTCGAAGTAGGAGACCGCGACGCCGCCGGCATTCGCCAGGATGTCGGGGACCACGCGGATGTCGCGCTCGATGAGGATCTCGTCGGCTCGCGGCGTCGTCGGGCCGTTGGCGAGCTCGATCACCATGCGCGTGTTCAGCCGCCCGGCGTTCTCGCCGGTGATCTGGTTCTCGATCGCCGCGGGGAGCAGCAGGTCGCACGGGACCTCGAGGACCCCCTTGGGTGCCAGCGGCCTGGCTCCGGGGAGGCCGATCACCGACCCCGTCTCGTCCTTGTGGGCCTCGACCTTGACCACGTCGAGCCCGTCGGGATCGTGGATGCCCCCGGCGGTGTCGGAGACGGCCACGACGCTGGCTCCGGCCTCATGGAAGAGCCGGGCGGCGTTGCGACCGGCGTTGCCGAAGCCCTGGATGGCGACCTTGCTTCCGGCGAGCTCGTGGCGTCCGGGGAGCCCGCCGATCTCCAGCAGGTGCTCGGTGACGAAGAGCGCTCCCTGGGCGGTCGCCGCAGAGCGTCCGGGGATCCCTCCTATGTCGATCGGCTTGCCGGTCACCACGGGGAGGTTGTTCTTCCCGGGATGCATCATCTGATACGTGTCGTAGATCCAGGCCATCGTCTGGGCGTCGGTGTACAGGTCCGGCGCGGGGATGTCCGTGTGCGGGCCGATGAAGTCGCCGAGGGCGGCCACGAGGCGCCGGGTGATGCGCCGCTTCTCGTCGACGGACAACGACCGCGGGTCGCATTCCACGCCCCCCTTGGCCCCGCCGAAGGGCACGTCCACGAGGGCACACTTGAGCGTCATCCACGTGGCCAGGGCGGCCACCTCGTGGGCGTCCACGTTCGGGTGGTACCGGATTCCGCCCTTCCCCGGCCCCCGGGCCGTCGAGTGCACCACCCGATAGC
>DATHYU010000321.1:0-2037 GCA_035458965.1 Acidimicrobiia bacterium
GGTACGTCCTGGTCGCGGGGGAGCGGCGCTGGCGCGCCGGCCGGATGGCAGGTCTCGAGGAGATCCCGGCCATCGTCCGCGCCGCAGAGGACGATCCATCGGGCCTCACGGAAGCCCTGATCGAGAACGTCCAGCGTGAGGACCTGACGCCCCTCGAGGAGGCGGCAGCCTACCGGCAGCTGATGGAAGATTTTGGCATGACGCACGAGGAGATCGGTGAGCGGGTCGGCAAGAGCCGCAGCGCGATCACGAACACGCTGCGGCTGCTCGGTCTGACGGCGGCCGTACAGGCCCTGGTGAGCGACGGCACGCTGAGCGCCGGGGCCGCCCGGGCGCTCCTGTCCCTCGAGGACGTCGCCTACGCCGAGCACGTCGCCATGCGGGCCGCAGCCGAGGGGTGGTCGGTGCGGCAGGTCGAAGAGGCCGTCCGCGACCGGCTGGAGGGTCCCGACCCGGCACCGCAGCAGAGGCGTCAGAGGGAACGGCCTCCGGAGGTCGTGGAGCTCGAGCAACGCCTCGCCCTGCACCTGGAATCGAAGGTCAAGATCGACTACGCCGCCAGCGGTGGCGGGAAGGTCGTCGTCCGCTTCGGGTCCCTCGACGACCTCGAGCGCATCTATCGCACGTTGCTGGGCGGCTGAGCCGCCCGCCGCTCTGCATCGGCGGCCATCCACTCGCTGATCGCGCGCACGACGAGGCGGCCCAGTCGCGCGTCCAGCGCCGGCACCGTGACGATGATGGCCGGTGCCCGGGTCTCCCGAAGGAGTGGCGTCACCCTCCCGATCGCCTCCAGGCCGAGGCGGGGGGCCACGGCCGTGGCGAGGGCGAGTCCCGCCTCGGAGTGCGATTGGGAGGACGCGAAGTAGAAGACCCCCGGGGTGTCGGTTCCGGGGAGTGAGAACGAGACGATGAGGTCGGCGGCGATCTCGTTCGCTTGACGGGCGCGTAGCCGTTCCGCCGGAACCGTGTCGACCGATCGAGAGAGCACCACGCTGGCCCCGAGGTCTCTCGCGGCCTCTGCCGCTGCCGAGGCCGCCCGCCACGCCACGCCGGCCTCGTGGTCGTCCCGGCAGAACGGATCGAGGAAGACACGCTGGCCGGCCAGAGTCGGCGGCAACGAGCTCATCCAGACGCGCTCGCGCACGACGTCGCGGCCGACCTTCTTCGTGGCTCGCACCATGAGGGCGAGCTCGTGGACGACCTCTGGTCCAGCAATTCCATCTTCTGCCATACGGCGGTTCTGCTGGAAGTCGAGCACCGCCCGGAGGGTGTCGGGGCCGAAGATGGCGTCGACGATGCCGGCATCGAATCCGAGGGCGTTCAGGTCACGCTGCAGGGTTGCGACGTCGTCGCCGTGGAGCATCGGGAGGCGGTAGTAGAGGAGACGGTCGCCCAGCCGGAAACCGGCATCCACGAGGGTGCGCCAGGTCTCGCGGCCCACCAGGCCGTCGGCGGCGAGGTTGCGGGATGACTGGAAGGAAATGACAGCTGCAGTGGTTCCATCACCGAAGTCACCGAGGACGTCGTCCCCGATGTCGTACCCCAATGCGACGAGCCGGTCCTGGATGTCGCGGACCGGCTCGCCTGAACTTCCGGATCGATAGAGCGCCACGGCGCCTTATCGTCGCAGATCGCCCCTAGGGAAGGAACTCCGAGAGCTCCGAGACCAGGGCGTGCTTGGGCCGGGCCCCCACGATGCGCTTCTTCTCGACCCCGTCCTTGTAGACGATCATCGTCGGGATGCTCATCACGTCGTATTGCATGGCGGTCTGCGGGTTCTCGTCGACGTTCAACTTGGCGATCGTGATCGACCCCTGGTACTCGACGGCCAACTCCTCCAGGATCGGGGCGACCATGCGGCAGGGCCCGCACCACTCGGCCCAGAAGTCGACGACCACCGGAAGGTCGCCGGAAATGAGGTCGCTGAACGCCTGATCGGTTGCGGTGACGGTGTTGTCTCCCATGGCTGTCGGCCGTCCGGCCGTCTCCTCCTCGTGCGTCTGTGTGATCGTGAACGGGCCGGAGGCGCCGATCATT
>DATHYU010000322.1:0-2686 GCA_035458965.1 Acidimicrobiia bacterium
CGAGCTCCGGCAGCCGCTCTGCCGGAATGCTCAGCGTCTTGTCGGCCTGCTCCTGGTCCTCGACGACGAGGATCCGCGAGCCCGAGTTCTGGAGCAGGTACTCGACCTCGGCCGCCGGGTTGGTCGGGTACAGCCCCATGGAGATGCCCCGGACGGCCACCGTGCCGACGTCGGTGTACAGCCACTCCGGCCGGTTCTCCGAGTGGATGGCCACGCGGTCGCCGGGCTCCAGCCCTGCGGCGAGCAGTGCATTGGCGAAGGCCGACGCGTTGTCCCAGTAGTCGGCCCAGCCGACCTCACGCCAGATCCCGCGGTTCTTCACCCGCAGCGCGACGCCGTCGGGCATCGTCCTGGCCCGCTCCCGGAGGCGGTCGGCGGGGGTCTCGAGAGTGATGGTCGGCTCGGGGGCGGTCGTCGTCACGTCGGTTCTCCCGGTTCGGCGATGGCGTGGTCTTCCCCCAGGTAGGCCCGGATGACATCGGGGTGGTCTTGGATCTCGGCAGGCCTCCCCATGGCGATCGGGCGCCCGAAGTCGATGGCGAGGACCCGATCCGCGAGATCCATCACCATCCGCATGTCGTGCTCGACGAGGACGACCCCGATGCCCAGCTCCCGGCGGATGTCGGTGATGAAGCGGGCCATGTCCTCGGTCTCCTCGAGGTTCATCCCGGCAACGGGCTCGTCGAGGAGGAGCAGCTTCGGCTCCATGGCGAGTGCCCGGCCCAACTCGATCCGCTTCTGGATGCCGTAGGGCAGCATCGCCACGAAGGACTTGCGAAGGTGCTCGATCTCGAGGAACTCCACGATGCCCTCGACGATCTCGCGGTTGCGGGCCTCCTCGGCCGATGCCCGGCCGAAGCGCAGCATGGCCGCGACGGTCCCGTAGCGCACGTGCTGATGGCGGCCGAGCATGAGGTTGTCGAGCACCGTCATCTGCGGAAAGAGCTCGATGTTCTGGAAGGTGCGGGCGATGCCGCGGTCGGCGATCACGTTCGGGCGCAAGCCGAGGAGTGGCTCCCCCAGGTAGGTGATATGGCCCTCTTCTGGGTGGTACACGCCGGAGATGCAGTTGAAGATCGACGTCTTGCCGGAGCCGTTCGGCCCGATCATGGCGAAGATCTCGTTCGAGTGGACGACGAACGACACCCCGTCGACCGCCTTCACGCCGGCGAACGAGAGATGGATGTCCTCGATCTCGATGATCGGCGACCCGGGCTCGTCGCCGGAGGGGAGGAGCTCGCCGAGCATCCGGGCCCTCACGACAACCACCGCTTCTTCCGGCGATAGTGCTTGACCTCGGCGAACGACTGCAGGCCGTCGTCCTCCGCTCGGAGACCGAGATAGAACTCCCGGACGTCCTCGTCGGAGAGCAACTCCCTCGCGGGCTTGTCCATGACGACCTTGCCGGTCTCCATGATGTAGCCGTGGTCGGCGATCGAAAGGGCCATCATCGCGTTCTGCTCGACGAGCAGCACGCCGGTGCCCTGGCGGTTGATCTCCACGACGATGTCGCGGATCTGGCGGACGAGCATCGGCGCCAGCCCCAGACTGGGCTCGTCGAGGAGCAGGAAGCGCGGGCTCGACATGAGCGCCCGCGCGATCGACAGCATCTGCTGCTGGCCACCCGACAGGTACCCGGCGGTGAACCTGGGACGATCCTTGAGATCGGGAAACAGGGTGTAGACCCGTTCGAGGTTCTCGCGCATTCGGCGTCGGTACGCGTGCGCTCCGAGCTTGAGGTTCTCCTCGACCGTCAACTCACCGAGAATCCGGCGGCCCTCCAGTGCCTGGGAGATGCCCCGACCGACGATCCTGGCGGCGCTGAGACGGTCGATCCGCTCGCCATCGAGGACGACCTCGCCCTTCGTGACGTCCCCGTTGTGGATGTCGAGGATGCCGCTGATGGCCCGCAGCACCGTCGTCTTTCCGGCGCCGTTGGCGCCGAGAAGTGCCACGATCTTGCCGTCGGGAACCTCGAGAGAGATGCCGCGCAGCACCAGGATGACGTCGCTGTAGACGACCTCCAGATTGCGCAGCAAGAGCACGTCTTCCTCCCAAAACCCTTGGCCCGACGATACCAAAGGTGGACGATCCAGGGCCCGGTGGCCGATCAGGCCACAGAGCGGCGCACCACGAGGGGATAGGCCCGGCCCGAATCGGTGAACCAGAAAACATGGTCGGCGATCCCGGAGCCGTTCGTCAGCTTCAGGTACCAGACGCCGATCGAGGGTCGGTAGACGGCGAGCGTGTCCGTGCCGTCGCCGTCCCAATCACCGGCCAGGAGCACGTCTCCAGGATTTCCGAAGACGAAGTCGTGGTCGGCGATACCCGTGTCGAGCGTCTCCCGGAAGTACACCCGGCCGGTCGTTGCACGATGCAGCCCCACCTCGTCGATGCCGTCGCCATCGAGATCCCCGGCGAACGGTCGGTCTCCGGGATCGCCGAACACGAAGGAGCGGCCCGCCGCACCGCCGTGCGCGTCGAACACGTGGAACACCTGGGTCGACGGCCGGTAGATCGACACCGTGTCCCGGCCGTCGCCGTCCCAATCGCCCACCAGGGGCACGTCGCCGGGGTCACCCAGCATGTATTCCAAGACGGATCCGTCGTCCTGGCGGAGGTGGACCGTCTGCAACGGCGCCCGGTAGACACCGGGATCGTCGTCGCCGTCGCCATCCCAATCTCC
>DATHYU010000323.1:0-5180 GCA_035458965.1 Acidimicrobiia bacterium
CCCAGGACCTCGTCGACAAGGCGGCCGCGCACGGGATCGGCGGCGGCGTCGTCCCCGAGGCGTACGGCGGTGCCGGCCTCGACCACGTCACCTGGGCGATCTGCGTCGAGGAGATCGCCCGGTACTGCACGGCGATGGCCGCCGTCGTGGGATACCCGTCGTCGCTCGCCGGCCAGGGCCTGCTGCGCTGGGGGACCGAGGAGCAGAAGCAGCGGTTCCTGCGCCCGCTCGCCGGCGGGGAGTGCTTTGCCGGGGTCGGCATCACCGAACCGGACCACGGCTCCGATGCCGCCTCGATGGCGTCGACGGCCGAGGCCGACGGCGACGAGTTCGTCCTCAACGGACAGAAGACGTGGATCTCGAACGCGAACATCGCCGACTGGCTCCTCGTCTTCGCGACGGTCGACCGTTCTTCGGGACGCGAGGGCATCACCGCCTTCCTCGTCGATCGCGGGACCCCGGGCCTCGAGACGCGGCCGATCAAGAACAAGCTGTCCGCCTGGGCCTCCGACACGGGTGAGGTCTTCCTCAACGACGTGCGCGTCTCCGCCGACCGGGTGCTCGGAGGTGTCGGCGGCGGATGGAAGGTGCTGCTCGCCTCGGTGGGGTCGGGCCGCGTGCACGTCGCCGCCCGCTCCGTGGGCATGGCCCAGGGCTGTCTCGAGCTCTCGATCGGCTACGCCAACCAGCGTGTGGCCTTCGGCAAGACCATCGGCCGGTACCAGCACGTCCAGGCGATGCTTGCCGAGATGGCCGTCGCCACCGAGTCGGCGCGGCTGCTGGTCTGGAAGGCGGCGGCCGAGCTCGACAGGGATCCGGACGCCGGCCCGTACTGGCCGGCGCTGGCGAAGTGGCAGGCGAGCCGCACGGCCATGCAGGCTGCCCACGACGCCGTCCAGATCCACGGCGCCTATGGCCTGAGCGACGAGTACCACGTCTCCCGCCACTTCCGCGACGCCAAGATGCAGGAGATCGTGGACGGCACGAGCGAGATCCAGCAGAACATCATCGCCCGACACCTCCTCACCCGATGACGCAGACGGCCGACCCGACCGCCCTGCTCCGGCGGATGCTGGACGCCCGGTCGGTTGCCGTCGTCGGTGCGTCGTCCGATCCCAAGAAGATCGGCTTCCGGCCCGTCGACTACCTCCTGCGGATCGGATACACCGGGGCGATCTACCCGGTGAATCCCGGGATGGAGCGGCTCGGCGATCTGGCGTGCTACCCCTCGCTGAGTGAGCTGCCCGAGGTCCCCGACCTCGTCGCGGTCGTGGTCGCCGCCCACCGGTGTGAGGCGATCGTGCGGGAGGCCGCCGAGATGGGGGTCCCGGCCGCCCTCGTCATCACGTCGGGGTTCGGAGAGATCGACGCCGAGGGCGCCGCCCTCGAGCGGACGCTCGCCGACATCGCCCGGGCGCACGACATGGTCCTCGTCGGTCCCAACTCGGTCGGTGTCATCCACGCGCCCAACCGGCTCGCCGTCACCTTCACGGAGGCCCTGTCGCGGGGGCCGTTGACCCGTTCGGGCGGCATCGGCATCGTGTCCCAGTCGGGTGCCTTCGGGACGATCATCTTCGCCCTCGCCAGGGCGGCCGACCTCGGCCTGCGGTCGTACGTGAGCACCGGGAACGAGGCGGCCTTCGGGCTGCCGGACTTCCTCCACGGGCTCGTCGAGGATCCCGAGATCCGCGTCGTCGGCGGGTACATCGAGGCGATCCGCGACGGGGCCGGCTTCGAGCGGGCGGCCCGCCGGGCGGCCGATCTCGGCAAGCCCATCGTGCTCGTGAAGGTCGGAGCCTCGGAGGCCGGGAGGTCGGCGGCCTCCTCGCACACCGGTGCGATCGCAGGCAACGACGACGCCTACGCCGCCGCCTTTCGCCGATTCGGCGTGGTGCGCGCCGAGGACGAGCGGCATCTGCTGGGCCTCCTCGACACGTTCGACATCTGGTACCGGCTGCCCCGCGGCAGGCGGGTGGCCGTGGTCTCGATGTCGGGCGGCGCAGGCGTGCTGCTCTCGGACGATCTCGATCGCCGTGGCGTGGAGCTCGCCGAGTTCCCCGACGCCCTCGTCGACGAGCTCCGCACGATGCTGCCCCGCTTCGCCGCGCTGCGGAACCCCGTCGACATCACCGGCCAGTTCGTGGCGAACAACGCCGGGCTGCAGGAGGTGCTCGAGGTCATCGCCGGCTCCGACGCGGTCGATGCGGTGCTGCTCTTCGCCGGGATCGGCTGGACCGGTGATGGGGCGTGGGCCCAGGCCGTGGTCGACGCGACCCGGGCGGCGGCGCCGATCATGGTGGTCACCCAGTTCGCCCCCGACGAGGCCAAGTCGACCCTGCGCGCCGGTGGGGTCCCGGTGTTCGAGAGCCCGATCCAGGCGTCGCGCACCCTGGCGTCGGTGCTCGAGTGGACGACGGGCCGCCGTTTCGCGGTGCCGGCCGGCCGATCGACCCACGGTGCCCTCGCCGGCGGCGGCGCCACCGAGGCCGAGGCGAAGGCCATGCTCGCCGCCGCCGGCGTGCGGGTCCCCCGGGGAGTCGTCTCCGCCACGCCCGAGGAGGCCGGAGACCTCGCCGCCGCCCTCCACGCCGAACGGCTCGTCGTGAAGGGCCAGGGCCCGGGGCTGGAGCACAAGAGCGATCTCGGCGCGGTGGTGGTGGGCGTCACGGCCCCGGAGGTCGCCGCCGCCTGCGCCGAGATGGCGGCTCGGGTGCGTGCTGCGGCTCCCTCGGCCCGTCTCGAGACCTACCTCGTCGAGGAGATGGCACCCGAGGGGGTGGACGTCGTCGTCGGGTCGGTCTGGGAGGAGCCCTTCGGGCACCTCGTCGTGGTCGGCCTCGGCGGCACGGCCGTCGAGGTCCTCGGCGACGTCGCGTTCGGGCTCGCACCCATGGGCGTCGACGAGGCCGCATCCCTCGTGCGCTCGCTGCGGGCCTTTCCGCTGCTCGACGGCCACCGGGGTGCCGAGCCGCTGGATGTCGACGCGCTCGCGGAGGCGGTATCGGCCATCTCGCACCTCGTGGCCGCCGCCGGCCCCGCCATCCGGGAGCTCGACGTGAACCCGGTCCGCGTCCTGCCGCGCGGTCAGGGAGTCGTGGCGCTCGACGCGTTGGTGGTGAGCCAGGCGACGTAGTCGTCGAAGGCGCTGTCGGTCGAGCGTTCCGGCCATCGGGGGAGCTCGGCGCGGAGTCGATCGACGATCACCGGGCGACGCCGCGCGGCCGGGTCGCCGTCGTAGGGGATGTCGGCGTCCTCGCCCGCCGATTCCCAGCTGAATCCGGTGAACTCGCGAGCGAGGCGGTCGGCCCACCGGTCGAGCGTCACGGTCTCCGGCGTCGCAACGAGATAGAGGTCGTGACGGGGCTTCGGGCCCACCGCCAGGCGGGCGACGGCCGCGGCGACGTCGGGTGCATACGTCCAGGACCGCGGGGCCGTCTGCGGCAGGCGGGCGTGGCCCGCGACGCGTGCCCGGTCGGCGAGAGCGAGAAAGGGACTGAGGGTGTCGCGCACTCCGGTCGCACGCTCCCAGGGCCCGAACACCGCCCCGGGCCGGGCGACGACGACCGGCACGTCCCAGAGCTCACCGTGGCGCAGCGCGAGGTGCTCGCCGGCGAGCTTCGTGGCGCCGTAGAGACTCGAGGGCTCCGGCGGCGTGTCCTCGTCGAGGGGCGCCGTTCCGAACGCCCGTCGCCCGTACACGGCCCCCGACGACACGTAGACGACCCGGCGCGCGTCGAGGTGCCGGGATGCGTCGAGGACCGCCTGGGTGCCTGCGACGTTGACGGCCACGACACCGGCCGCGTCGGTGCGTTCCCGCACGGGGCCGGCCGTCACCGCGGCGAGGTGGATGACGACGGCGGCATGCGGGACGGCATCGGCGAGCTCGGTGAGATCGGCGCGCACCCACGCGACGCCCGTGGTCGGGGCGGGGGCGTCGGCAACATCGACGGCGACGACCTCGTGCCCGTCGGCGGTCAACCGATCGACGACGTTGCGGCCCACGAACCCCGCGGCGCCGGTGACGAGGACGGGGCCCTCAGAGGGCACGGGCCGCCTCGTGCCCTTCGTAGACCGCCTCGAGGGCGGTGCGCGCCGCCAGGGCGTCCCCGACGCGGTGGACGGCGACCCCGGCCCGCCGGAGGCCGGCGGTGAGGTGATCGAGCGGGTCGCCGTAGTCGGCTCCGACGACCGAGTCGGCTTCCACCGTCGCGCGGGCGCCGGTGGCGAGGTCCTCGACCTCGAGCCTGCCGTCCTGCAGCCCGACCGGACGGCGCATGGGCAGGAGGGTCACGCCGAGGGCGCGGAGCCGATCGAAGAGCGCCGTCGCCGAGTAGGCGGTCACGTGCCAGGCCACGGCGCCCGCCGGGGTGATGACGCTGACCCGCCGCCCCGACCGGGCGAGGTGCTCGGCCACGGTGATGGCCGCCCACTCCCCGGTCAGGTCGACGAGCGCAACGGAGTCGCCGAGCGTCCACGGCTCGTCGAGGGCCTCTTCGAGGGTTCGGGTGGGTGTCCCGTCCTCGAGGACGACGCCGCGCGGCGTCGCTCCCGTGGCGACGACGACGGCGTCGGGCCGCCACCGGCGGACGGTGTCGACGGTCGCCTCCGTCGCGGTGCGGATCGTCACGCCGTGCCGTTCGGCTGCGGCGATCTGGTGGTCGAGGAGGCGCAGGGCGTCGCGGCGGAGCGGCATGGACCCGAGCCGTCGGAAGGAACCTCCGAGCTCGGTGTCGCGCTCCCAGAGCTCCACGGTGTGCCCGCGTGCCGCGGCGACCCAGGCCGCCTCCAGGCCGGCCGGGCCGCCGCCGATCACGAGAAGCCGGCGCGGTGTCGCCGCCGGGTCGTCCGTCGGGTCCGGGCTCCACGCGGACTCCTTGCCCGCGGTCGGGTTCACGAGGCAGGTGATCGGGAGGCCCTTCTGGAGGATGCCGGCGCATCCCTGGTTGCAGCCGATGCACGGCCGCGTCTCGTGCTCCCGGCCCTCGGCGGCCTTCCTGGCGAGGTCGGGGTCGGCGATGTGGGCGCGGGCGAGGCCCACCAGGTCGGCGTCGCCGCGTGCGACGATCGCGTCGGCCTCGGCCACCGTGCGCACCTTGCACACGGCGATGGTCGGGACGTCGTGGCCGGCGGCCCGGACCGCGCGGGTGATCGACCGGGCGATGTCGCGGAAGGGTGCCTCG
>DATHYU010000324.1:0-3045 GCA_035458965.1 Acidimicrobiia bacterium
GGCCGGATGACCTCGCGGTCGATGAGGTCGACCTTCGGGTCGAACTGCGCTTCGAGGTACTCGAAGAGGTTGACCTCCCGCAGGCCGACGGTGAGCAGGAAGAACTCCCCGGTCGGCTCGAAGGCATCGATGCCCTCGGGCAGGGTGACGAGGTCGACGACCTCCTCGGTCGGGCCGGGCGTCATCGCGAAGTAGGGGACCTTGACCGGCCAGAGCAACGCCACGGCCAGGCCGACGAGCAGCGCCAGGCCACCGAGGACGAAGGGCCACTTGGGAACACGCGGGCGAGGCGCAAGCGGGGCGAAGTCCGGTTCGGTGGGACCGTAGGGATCCATGGCCCTCGGAACTGTACCGGTGGGGTCCGTCAACCCATCGTTCATGGCTACCCTCGCCCCATGGGTCGCATCTCCAACACCATCACACTCGCCAAGGCCTCGTGGCAGGTTCTCAAGGCCGACAAGGAACTCGTAGCGCTTCCGGTCATCTCGCTGGTCGCAACGCTCATCGTGGCGTTCTCGTTCCTCGCCCCGATCGCCTTCGCCACGGGAGGCCAGGAGTTCGCGGCGGAGAGCATGGGCACGGGCGACTACATCCTGCTCGGCCTCATGTACGTGTCCCTCGCCTTCGTGACGATCTTCTTCAACGCAGCGCTCGTCAGCGCGGCGATGGAGCGGATGGACGGCGGCGATCCCACCATCGGCAGCGCGATCCGCGGCGCCCTGGGGCGGATCCACCGCATCCTGCCGTGGGCGATCGTCTCCGCCACCGTGTCCGTCATCCTGCGGGCGCTCGAGGAGCGCGCCGGGACGCTCGGGAGGATCGTCATCGGCATCATCGGCGTCGCCTGGTCGCTCGTCACGTTCCTCGTCGTCCCGGTGCTCGTGGTCGAGAACGTCGGTGTGACGGACGCCGTGAAGCGGTCGGGGGCGCTCTTCAAGAAGACCTGGGGCGAGAACGTCGCCGCACAGGTCGGGTTCGGCCTGCTGGGTTTCCTCGTCGTACTCCCGGCCATCCTGATCGCAGCCGGCGCCTTCTACATCGGCGAGACGATCGGCCTGCTCGTGCTCGTGCTCGCCGTCGTCTGGATCCTCGGCGCGTCGATGGTGATCGCCGCGCTCAACGGCGTGTTCCAGGCGGCCCTCTACCGGTATGCGGCGGGGCTCGAGACGCCCAGCGCCTTCGGGTCGCTGGAGGCCACCTTCGCCCCGAAGGCCGGCCGCGGCATCCGGGGCGGGTTCGCCGGCGCCTAGAGCGCCGGATCGTCACCGGGTGATCCCGGCCTCCTCGACGGACACCCCGTCCCGGGGCAGCAACGCGGGGATGACGAGCATCGCGCCGAGCGCCGCGACGGTCATCGAGACCCACATGATCCCCGAGATGTGGTGATGCGGTCGCAGGGGTGAAAGCAGCAGCGCGGTGAGGGCGATGGCGATGCCGAGGGCGTTGGCCACGATCGGCCGGCCCACCCGGTCCACCGCGCGCAGCACGTACCCGGGTCCCGAGGCGCGCGCATGGTCGATGGCGGCAACGAAGTGGATCGAGTAGTCGATCCCGACGCCGATGACGATCGACGAGGCGACCGCCGTGATGAGGTTCAGCTGAATCCCCGATGCGGCGACGAAGCCGAGGAGCGCGGCGATCGTCAGCACGAGGGGAATCAACGCCGCCAGGGTCGCCCGGACCCGGCGGTAGACCGCGAAGAGCATGATCGCGACCAGAGCGAGGGCGGCGAGGACGGAGTAGACCTGGGCGTTCAGGATGAGCCGGGCCATCTCGTCCCAGAGCACCGGGAGGCCGGTGACGATGGTCACGCGGTCGTCGGCCTCGGCGAAGTCGAGCCATCCCCGGAGGTCGTCGGTCGTGAAGTCCGACGGCAGGAGCAGGAAGCGGAGCCCGTTCCCCGACACGAGGTCGCCGATCGGCGAAGTGAAGCCGCCGGCGGCCATCTCGGCCAGCTCGCTCCGGTCGAGGTCGGCGGCGAGATCGGCTACCGAGAAGACGGATCGAACCCCTGGCAGGGCCTCCATCTCGGCACTCGCCGCCGCGGCGTCGGCGAGCGATCCCTGGGGATCCCGGACGTCGAATGCGAACTCGCCGAGGAGCGGCGTCCCGCCGCCGAACAGCTCCTCGGAGCGGGCGAAGGCCTGTCGCACCTCATGGCCCTCCGTGAACATGAACAGCGGATCGGAGTCCACCTCGAGCCGGGGGATGAAGATCCCGGCGAACACGGCAACGGCACCCACGAGCGCGACCGCGGGCCAGCGCCGCCTCACGAGCCAATTCAGACCGCCGGTGAGACGGCGCCCGATCAGCGGCCGATGCCCACCGGCGGCCACGCCGGCGTGGGTCATGATCGCCGGCAGCGCGAAGAACGAGATGATCCCGGCGAACGTGATACCCGCGGCCGCGAAGGTCCCCAGCTGGCGGATCGGCCGGATGTCGGTGGCGAGCAGCGAGAGGAAGCCGACGGCTGTCGACACGGTCGTGAGGATCATCGGGATCCCCACCTCCCTGAGGGTCGACACGACCCGCTCGACCGGATCGTCCGTCTCGGCGGCGACGTCCTGGAAGTGCGTCACGAAGTGGAGGCCGTCGGCCGAGCCCATCACCAGCACGAAGATCGGGACGATGACGGTGACGACGTCGATCTCCCGTCCAAGGGCCGCGATGAGCCCGAACGTCCACAACGAGCCGAGGAGCGCGGGCACCACCGCGAGCACGCTGAGACGCCGCTCCCCCACGTTGGCGTAGAAGGTGCCCACGAGCAGCAGCAGAACGACCGGCGGGATCAGCAGCAGGAAGAACGACAGGATGTCGAACACTTCCGCGTAGATCGTCGGATTGCCCGACAGCGTGACCTCCAGGCCCGGCGGCGGCGCCACGTCCTCCAGGTCTCGCGCCACAGAGATCCCGTCGTCGGCGGGGACGACGAACAGCAGGGTGTGCCGTTCGTCATCGCTCAGCAGGAGGTCGGCCAGGGGGCCGGCGACCAGGTGCTCGAGTGCCGCGTCAGGAGCCGACGCCACCACCTCGGCGGTGAGCTCG
>DATHYU010000325.1:0-2240 GCA_035458965.1 Acidimicrobiia bacterium
GCTTCGGGCGTCGAGCGACACGAGTCGGTCACCGGTGCCCCAGAAGACGAGGTTGCCGCCCGTCGACATCGCGCCCCCGTTGCCTCCCCGGGAGGGGTAGCGCCAGGCTTCGACGTTGCGCACCGGGTCCCACCCCTTGAGTAGGGTCCGGTCCCCGGTGATCTCGGGCCGCTGCGGCCGCGTCGCGGCGGAGCCGCGGCCGGTCCCCGTGTTCCACTGTCCGGGTCGGTACGCGACCGGGGCACGCTCGTAGTAGAAGTTGTTGTTCTGCGTCGGCACGTAGACCAGCCCGGTGGCGGGATTGAAGGCCATGGGGCGCCAGTTGTGCGCGCCGGTGGGTCCGGGCGCGAGGTACACGCCGCGGCCCGTCATGCCGTAGCGGGCCTCGGGCGCCTCGATCGGGCGGCCGGTCTCCTGGTCCACTCCGCTTGCCCAGGTGACATGATCGGCGTAGGCCTGAGCCGAGATGAGCTCGCCGGTGATCCTGTCGATGACGTAGAAGAAGCCGTTCTTGGGCGCCTGGACGATCGTCGCGCGCTGGCGCTCCCGGATCGTGAGGTCGAGCAGCATCAGCGGCTGTGTCGCCGTGTAGTCCCAGTCGTCGCCCGGCGTCGTCTGGTAGTGCCAGACGTATTCGCCCGTCTCTCCCCGCAAGGCGACGATCGACGAGAGGTAGAGGTTGTCTCCGCCGCCCGGGCTCCGCTCGTCGCGGTTCCATGGGGCGCCGTTCCCCGTACCGAGGTAAAGGAGATCGAGGACGGGGTCGTAGGCCATCCCGTCCCAGACCGTGCCTCCGCCGCCGACGATCCACCACTCGCCGGTCCAGGTCTCTGCGGCGCGGCGCATGGCCTCGTTCTCGAAGCCGTCGGCGGGGTTGCCGGGAACGGTGTACCAGCGCCAGGCCTGCTCGCCCGTCTCGGCGTCGTACGCGGTCACGTAGCCTCGCACGCCGTACTCGGCGCCGGCATTCCCGATCACGACGTTTCCCCGAACGACGCGCGGTGCTCCCGTGATGCTGTAGTCGGTACCGGGTGGCGTCGTCTGCACCACCCACGCCACGTCCCCGCGCGCCCGGTCGAGCGCGACGAGCCTTCCGTCGAGGAGTCCGACGAAGACCTTGTCGCCGTAGACGGCTACCCCGCGGTTCACGTCTCCGCAGCAGACGCTCGGCCCACCCTCGTCTTCGTCGGGGATGGCCGGATCCCACTGCCACAGGAGCTCACCTGTCCGGGCGTCGAGCGCGAAGACGAAGCTACGGGGGCCGGTCGCGTACATGACACCGTCGGCCACGATGGGGACGCCCTCGAGTCGGGCACCCGACTTGGGTAGCTCCCAGGTCCAGGCGACTCCGAGGCGTGAAACGTTGAGGGCGTCGATCCGGTCGAGGGGGCTGTAATGCGTTTCGGCGTAGTCGCGGCCGTAGGTGATCCACTCCGCAGCGGGGGCGGCCGCGAGTCGGCTCTCGCCCGGCCCTTGGGCGGTCGCCGGAGCGACGGAAGCGAGTGTGCACGCCAGAGACGAGAGGACGAGGAGGGATCCTCCGGGGGCGCGGCGTGAGGGGTGGATCGGCATCGGGCCTCCGTAGGATTGAGGTGCTGGCGAGAAAGATTCCCGCCCGCTCCGGCCCCCGCCACCCCCTACCCCGGCGCCTTCGGGCCGAAAAGGCGTGCGCGACGTGTCAGCCCTCTTCGATCTCGCCCGGTGTGCCTGCTCGATCTCGACCCCACCGTGCCGGGATTCCGCTCGCCATATCTTCTCTTCCGCGGCACCCGGTCCCAGGGGCCTCGTGCGGCGGTCACGAGACCGTGGCCAGGGCTCCGCGGTCTGCCTACCTTGAGCATTACCCCCAGGTCGAGCCCTTCGCCGACCACACCGAGGCACGGGTGGGTCAGGGTCACCCCCGGCGAGATGACCGACTACAAATTTTGTATCCTCGTCGCAGATGACGACGAGATGGCGCGAGAGCTCCATGCGAACTTCATTCGGGGCTTCGGATACGACGTGGAGCTCGCAGTGGACGGCATCGAGGCGGTGGCCAAAGCCGGCACCGGGATCGACCTCGTGCTCACCGACGCCCGCATGCCGAGGCTGGACGGGTTCGACGTGGCCAGACGCATCCGCGAGAAGCGGAGCTCCGAGGAGCTCCCCATCGTGATGGTGACGTCCCTCGAGGCTCGCGAGGATCGGTTGCGGGCCTACGAAGTCGGGATCAATGACTTCATCAACAAACCCGTGGACCA
>DATHYU010000326.1:0-2250 GCA_035458965.1 Acidimicrobiia bacterium
AACGAGACGAAGGTGTCGCGGGTCATCAACGGCCTGCTGCGGCGCGGCGCCAAGGTGTTCCACGGCAACAACGCCAACGTCCACGTGTCGGGCCATGCGGCGGCCGAGGAGTTGAAGACGTTCATCAACGTGGTCCGACCCCAGGCGCTCGTCCCGGTCCACGGCGAGTTCCGGCACCTCAGTGCGCACGCGGCGATCGCCCGCGCCATGAGCGTGCCCGAGGTGGTCCTCTGCGAGGACGGCGACCGGATCACTCTCGAGGGCGGCGAGTTGCGCTACGAGCACCGCGCCGTCTCCGCGGGCCACGTCTACGTGGACGGCCTCGAGATCGACGACAGCCGGGGCAAGATCCGCGACCGTCGGCACCTCGCCGACGACGGGGTCATCATCGTCACCCTCGTGCTCGACGGGCAGACCGGGGAGATCGTCCAGGGCCCCGACCTGAACGGCCACGGGTTCATGGTCGACCCGTCGGAGGTCTTCAAGTCCGCAGCCGACGCCGTGCGTCGTGACGTTGCGGCGATCGAGGAGTTCCCCGTCGATTTCGAGGCGCTGCGGCGCCACGTCAAGACGTCGGTGAACCGGATCACCCGCAAGGCGACCGGCCGCAAGGCGGTCGTCATCCCCGTCATCCTCGAGGTCTGACGGGGCTCACCCCAGGTCGACGGTCCAGGCCGCCGCCTCGCCGTCGAAGTCGCCCCGCTGGCCCACGAGGACGAGCGTCCCGTCGACGACCGTGGCCGCGCGGAGGCTGCCGATGCCGTCACCGTCGAAGGGGTGACGCTCCCATGCTCGGCCATCGGGCGACGTCCACACGATCGGAGGCTGGACCGTCGGCGCGAGTCCCGGGAACGGCCCTCCGTAGACCTCGGGATCCAGACCCCAGACGGGACCGACGGCGATGTAGCCGTCGTCGGTCGCGATGACATCCGTCATCGTCCCATCGGCGAACGTGGGGTCTTCGACGAGGGACCAGGCGTATCCGTCCGGCGACACCCACACGACGGCGTCGATGCCGTCGTCGCCCACGGCCACGAACCCGTTCGGACCGAAGGCGACGGCGCTCCCACCGACGTCGGACGCGAGGCGGGTCCAGGTGATCCCATCTCCGGAAGCCCAGGCGGCCCCGACCCAATCCCCGGTGGGCGTCCCGTCGGAGTCGACGAGCTGCTCGAAGCCGACGCCGACCATCGAAGTCGGGCCGACGGCGATGGCTTCGATGGTCGCGAAGGTGTCGCCCGCCCATACCCGGTCCCACACGAGCCCCTCCGGAGACGACCACACCGTGGGCCGGCACTCTTCGCCATCGAGTGGCACGGAGTCGGCAGTGGGGCCGCCGCACGCCATCCCCGATGCGAGGAGCCGATCGTCGGCCACGACGATGTCTCCGACGCCTCCGCCCTCTCCGAAGATCGCGGAGTCGTCGGCGACGCGGGCCCAGGTGATCCCGTTCGTCGAGGTCCAGAAGGCCGGGGCGAAGGGGCAGCGCTCTTCCGTGTCGCAGCTGCTGCCACCGACGACGAACCGGTCGCCGGTGTGCGCGATCGTCCGGAGTGAAGCCCCGCCGGACTCGAACAGGCCGTCCGCGTCGAGCCGGGTCCACTCGGAACCGTCTTCGGACAGCCACACGCCGCCGTCGCTCATCTCGTTGGTCATCGAACCGGCGGCGTCGCCCACGGCGACGAGCCCCGACGGGGCCGACACGACGGCCAGCATCACGTGCCCGGATCCTGGATGGTTCCCGGGCTCGAGGACCGTCGCCTCGATCGCAGTGATCGGCTCGTAGACGGGCGGAGCCGCCTCGGTCGTGGTCGTCGGTGCGACGGTCGTCGAGGGCGCTCCGGTGGTGGTTGTCGGCGGCACGGTCGTGGGGGGCGCGGCCGCGGTGGTCGTCGGCGTCAGGGTGGTGGTCGTAGCCGCCGTCGTCGGAGGCGCCGACGTGGTTGCCGCGTCGTTCGAACCGTTCGACGTGAGCAGGACGGTGCCACCGAGGAAGACGAGCGTCGTCAGGGCGGCTCCGGCGGCCACCAGGGCGGGGCTCCGCCACCAGGGGGCACGGGGGCCTGGCTCGGGCTCGAACGCCGATGCCGGTTGCCTGCCGACCACGATCGATGCCGGGTCGGTCTCCCTCACCTGGGTGTCGTAGTACGTGCGCAGTTGCGTTCCGAGATCACCCATGATCGACCCCCAGTCGACTCCTGAGCCTGTCCAGCGCCCGCTCTCGGTGGCGCCGGGTCGAGGAGAGGTGGA
>DATHYU010000327.1:0-3714 GCA_035458965.1 Acidimicrobiia bacterium
GGAATCACTCTCAGGCCGTAGAGCCCAACGGCCACGAGCGGGATATGCGCCCAGAACACGGCGTTCCAGCTGATCTTGTCGACCAGGATGCCACCCAAGGCCGGCCCAACAAAGATTGAAAGGCTTGCGATGGCCGTCCAGGTGGCGATCGCCTTGGCGCGTTCTTCGCGGGGGAACACGTCGGTGATGATCGACAGCGTGGAAGGCACGGCAAACGCAGCGCCAAGTCCTTGCAGCCCGCGCATCACGATGAGAGTCGTCGTGCCGTCCGCCAGTGCTGCGCCAACAGCACCGGCGCCAAAAATGGCCAACCCTGCCCCCAGAGCCTTCTTGCGGCCGTAGCGATCACCAGTGCTCCCCGCCACCAACAAGAACCCGGCAAGAATGAGCGCGTACATGTTCACGATCCACATCAGGGCCGAATTGGAGGCCGTGAGGTCGCGGGCTATTGCCGGCAGTGCCGTGTTCACCACATCCATGTCCAAGAACACCATGAACGTCGTGAGCGAAAGGAACCCGAGGATGAGCCCCTTTCGAGGCGCCACTGGTCTCCCTGATTCCTGAATCCTCTCCATTTGGGGCCTCCTTGGCTGGTCGCCATACCCTGTTCGTCACCACCGTATACCCTCCAGTCGGCTGGAAGGTCAAGGGGGGATCGACGGCACAACGCCTCCACCCCCGACGTCTTGAATCGCATTGACCCTCAAGGCCGGACGCCACCCGGTCCGGGAAGCGGGGTCGGCGGCTCCTCCCGGCCGCCGCCCCGACCCCTCGACGTCGTCACGACAGAGCGGGCCTGCGCTGCAGGGTTTGCGCGTCACGTATGCGCCGGCGGGTCAGGTGTCTCGGAGGCGGTGGCGAACGGTGTGGACTTGGGCAGTAGCACCGGCTGAGGATGTCGGCGCGATGGTCTGGCAGCGATTGGGATTGGTGCACTCGGCGTCGGCTCTTCGGCTGACGCCTCATCGCCGGTGCCGACGGGGGCCCTTGCACCCGAGCCGTCGATCCACTCCTCAGCCGCTCATCAGGCCTCGCCGGCCTCCCACGCGTCATCGCCCCGACGACGTCTCTCACCGCGTCCGGCCCTCAGGACGGCCATCGCCACGAAGCAGGCGGCAATGCCACCGCCGGCGGCGAATCCCGCCGTCACACCGGCGGCGCCGATGAGTCCGGCAACGGCGACCGGAGAGGCTGCGGACGCGACCTGGTTGACGCTCGACCGCAGTCCGAGGGCCAGCCCGCGCTGCTCATTCGGAGCGGCCCGCGTCACGATGACGATCAGCAGTGGCAGGCTCAACCCGAGCCCGATCCCCACGAGCGTCGACCCGAGGTAGGCGAGCGGAACGACGTCGATGAACGGCGCGATCCCGAGGCCGATGCCTCCCGCAAGCAGCCCGCCGGCCGTGACGATCTCCGGCCTGGCCCAGCGGGTCAGGCTGCCCGCCGACAGGGACACGAGCGCCGAGACCACGCCCATGACCGACACGACCGAGCTGGCGATCCCCGGAGAGGTGCCGCCGTTGACGAGCACGAGGGGGAAGAGGGGTATCCAGACCGAGGGAACCCACAGCCTGGCGAAGGTGAGCAGCATCGCCACCTGGATCCCCTGGACGCCGAGCCGCCGGAAGCCGTCGCCGAAGCTTCGCCGGGTGTTCCCGGCGACGCCCGGAGGCTGGTCCGCGAGCACGAGCGAGATCCCGAAGAAGATCAGGCTGAAGGCGGCGGTCACGAGGAACGCCCACCGCACACCGAACAGCTCCGCGCCGATCCCGACCAACAGCGGAGCCACGATGTGCGAGGAGCTCGCGACGAACCCGAACCGGCCGGCGTCCGTGGCCTGGTCGGCGCCGGCCCGCACCCCGGCGATGTATGTCTGGGCGCCGACCCATCCGAGCGGTCGGACGACGCCGTACGCGATCTGGACGGCGGCAAGCAGGATGAACGAGTCGGCGACGGTGAAGAGCGATGCGACCAGCGCCGAGCCCCCGGTCCCGATGAGGAGGGCCCGCCGAGCCCCGACGCGGTCGATGAAGCCGCCGAGGGGGATGGAGGTGGCCGCCTCGACGACCGCCTTGATCGCCAGCAGGACGCCGATGAGGCCGATGCCGATCCCGAGCTCGTCCGCCCTGAGGGGCAGCAGGAACTGGACCATCGAGTTGGCCCCGAGGCCGAACCCACCGACCGCGTAGGCGAGGAACCGCTTGGGGCCGGCGTCCGCCCCCAGTGATGCGTTCATCGCCGGCGTGCTCTCATCCGGCCGGCGGCGACACCACGGTCGTCGACATCGCCGTCGTAGCGGCTGACCATCACTCCACCTCCCTGCGAACGCGGGTGTGACGGCGCTGTCGCGCCGTCACACCCGAGTCCGGTCGTTCGTCTAGATGAGGCCCTCGGCCTGCAGCAGAGGCACGAGCTCCTTCATCTTGGCGATCTGGTTCGCCATCGCTGCCTTCGCAGACTCGGCGTTCCGCGGCACGATCGGCCGGCCGGCTTCCTCCGACCAGGCGGCGAAGTCCGGATCGGCGAGCGTGTCGGCGACGGCCTTCTCCAGGTAGGCGACGACGTCGTCGGGGAGGTTCGGCGCAGCCACGACCACGCGCATCTCCGTCACGGCACCCTCGACGTCGGGGAAGCCGACGTCGCCTGCCGACGGGACGCCGGCGAGCCACTCGAACGCGGCGGGTCGCTGCTCGGGAAGCCCGAGGAACAGCACGCCCTTGAGGTCGCCGGAGTCGATGAACCCGAGCACGTCGCTGGTCCCGTACACGATGAAGTCGATGTCACCGCGAACGAGCGCGGTGGCGACTTCCTGCGATCCCTCGGCACCGAACGTGAGCTCGGCGTCGAGACCCAGCGACCGGATGGCCACGGCGGTCGCGATCCCCGAGGTCGAGCCCTTCTCGACGGTCAGGGCCTTGAGGCCGCTCGCTCCCGCGAGGTCCTCCCAGGTCTGGTACGGACCGTTGGCGTTCACGTAGATGACGTACGCGTTCTCCTCGATCGAGCCCAGGACCGTGAACTCCTCGACATCCCACTTCGCGATGTCGGGGAACAAGACCTGCTGGGCCGAAGCCGCCGGCATGGGCAGCATGGCGAGCGTGTACTCGTCCCCTCCGAACGCGGTGCTCAGGCCCTCCGCGATCGGGGTGATGTTCTCGACGCCGATCTCGACGCCGCCGGGCAGCTGGTTCTCGGCCATGACCTCTGCGAAGCCACGCGAGTAGGTGTCGAACCCGCCACCGGCGCTGTAGGGCACCACCCAGCGGAAGTTCTGGGACGGGTAGTCGCCCGAGTCGTCGCCGCAGGCGGCGGCGACGAGCGCCAGCGCCATGGTGGCGACCATCAGAGCGGCGACTCGCCCTCTTCTCAGTCGTCGGAGCATTTCTCTTTTCCTCCCGGTTGTTGTTGCTGCTTGCTTCGCGGCATGGACCTTCGGCTCACCCCAGGACTCCGTAGTGGGGTGGCAGTTTCAAGACGATGGTGAACATGAGGTGCAAGAAGGCGCTCGTCCCGAGCGCGACGGTGATCGAGAGGATCAACGACTCGCCGGCGAACCCGATCATCACGGCCACGATGAAGAGCGGGGCGGCGATCGTGAGGCCGACGAAATATCCGACGACGCCGAACGCCACGATGTAGCCGATCAAGATCAGCTCCCGTCGTTGGCGCTCGGCGTCGTCGAGAGCGGGCGGGTGGGTCGCGGCGTCCACGGCG
>DATHYU010000328.1:0-12955 GCA_035458965.1 Acidimicrobiia bacterium
CGTGGGGTGTTTCCCTAGAGGGCCGGTCGAATCATCCTGTCGCTGCGGTCACCTGGTCGACGCGAGTCACGGTGCCGGCAAATGCCGGGCAGATGTCCTGGAACGAGCACCAGTCGCACAACTTGCCGACCCGGGGCGGGAATCGGTCCTCGTCGATCGCGGTGTCGATGGCGGCCCAGAGCGCTCGGAGCTGGCGGTCCATGGCATCGAGCTGGGCATCGACCACCGGGATCTCATACACGGTGGGCCCGTTGAGATAGATGAGCTTCACCGCGTCGGGGGTCCGGCCCGTCCGGCGGCGGATGAGCAGCGCGTAGATCTTGAGGGCGAAGAAGGCCGGGAGGGCGTACCGCTCCGGCGGCGCCTTGCCGGTCTTGTAGTCGGTGATGATCAGCTGCCCGTCGTCCGTCTCCTCCATCCGGTCGAGGATGCCGCGGATGACGAGGCCGTCGAGGTCCTCGGTCATGTCGAGCTCGCGGTCGAGGGGATCGAAGGTCCGGGGATCCTCGACGGTGAAGTAGTTGGCGAGCAGCTCGAGGCTCTCGAGGCCCCAGGATCGTTCCTCGTCGACGGAGCCGAAGAGATCGCCGTACTCCTCGAGGCGGATCTCGGTCCACGCCTCCCGGAACAGGTCGTAGAGCGTCTCGGGCGTGCGACGGTCGGCGGGGAGGTCGAAGAGTCGCTGCAGGGCGAGGTGGGCGGTGGTTCCGCGGGCCTGGTACACGGTCGATGGCTCCGGGAGCCGATCGATGGCCCGGAACTTGAACAATTGCGGGCATTGCTTGAAATCGCTCGCCCGGCTGGGAGACAGCCTCTCCAATCCCATGTCCGAGACCATACACGGAGCGAATGACACGCGTGGAAGTCTCGCCGCTCAGACGGCGGAGCGGAGTCGCCGGAGGGGCAGGTCGCCGTCCAACACGGCGAACGCGACGGTGCCCACGACCACCCACGCGCCCGCCACGAGGAACATCGTGGGATAGCCGGCGAGCCCGATGACGACACCGAGCGTCGGTCCTCCCATCAGCGTCCCGACGTCGAAGAGGCCGGTGAAGATCGACACCGCCGAGCCGAGCTCCGAGGCCCGGGAGCGCTCCACGATCAGGGCGTAGATGATCGGGAACATGTAGGCGTGCCCGGCACCGCAGAGGGCGCCGGCGACCGAGACGGCGAGGTCGGATCCCGCCGATGCCAGGACGACGAATCCGGTCGCAAAGACGGCCAAGGCGGGGTAGAGCACCGTCTTCGCCCCGAATCGGTCGGGCAGCCAGCCGGCGACGGCGCGCAGGATGATGGCCGTCACCGCGTAGGCGGCGAAGAACCCGCCCACCGACCCCAGGCCGGTCTCGTCGACGAAGGTGCGAAGGAACGCGAAGTACCCGGTGAGCGAGATCGAGAAGGCGAGCGTGATCCACCAGAGCGGTCGGAGGGCCGGGCGTCGGAGAGCGGCGAGGAAGGACGGCGCCCCCTCACCGTCGTCGGGGGCGGGTGCGCGAGCGTCGCGGACCGGAAGCGAGAAGAGGCCGGTCGCGATCGCAAAGGCGGTGGCGGTGAGGAAGACGGCGTCGTATCCCGATCGCTCGAGGACCACGTCGCCGATCACGCCGCCGAGGGCGATCGGCATGAGCCCCGATATGCCGAACAGGGCAAGGCCCTGGGTCCGGCGATCCGAGGGAACGAGGTCGGCGGCCAGCGTGGTGAGCGCGGTGAAGAGCATCGCGACGGCGAGGCCGTGCACGATCCGGATCGCGTAGATCCCGGGCCCGAGTCCGGAGATCGTCAGATACGAGGCCGTGATCCCGATGTTCAGCACGTTGCCCGTCAGGATCACGGGGCGCCGCCCGCGGCGATCCATGGCCGTACCGATCTGGGGCCTGACGAGGATCGAAGCGATGGCCGTGACGCCGAAGATGATGCCGATCTCCACCTCGGACGCCCCCAGCTCGTCGAGGAACCCGGGGAAGTGGACGAAGAGGAAGAACGACATTCCCATGAAGAGATTCGCGAGGAACACGAGGGTGAACGCAGGGGAGAAGAGCCGCCGCACCGGCGAAGCATAGGGGTCGCGAAAACCATCGAGACGGTCGCGAAAACCAACCGTCGGATTCGGTTGACGCCGGGTCCCCGGGGGCCTAACTTGCCGTCACTGCCTCCGAGGGACCGCAAGGAACCGAAGAGGAAGGCCCCGGCGGGGAGCACCCGCAAGGGAGCCGGCCGGAAGGGTCTTCGGACTCGATCGACCGCCACCGGGGCCGCACCCGACGGAAGGGCTTCGGCCCGACCGGCGGGGACCGAACCGGCCGAAAGGCTGGAACGGGGCCCGCCAACGGGCGTTCTTCGGGGCGCCGGGCGGCAGGCTTGAGAAACCCCGAGAGGGCAGCGGCTTCGGCCAAAGCTTCCTCGGGGTTTCTCGCGTCCGGGCTCGGTTTCTCGCACGGCACTCCTCGGGTCCGCCTCCGTAGGCTTTGCAGCGGCGGGCCGGTCCGATTCGTCCACGGCTCGCACGGCGGTGAACACGAGGCGAGTGTGCATGGTGATCGCGGTGGCGGGGCTCCTCGCCTCCGCCTGTGGCGGCAACGCGTCGACCGCACCGCCGACCGCACCGCCGACCCCCGTTCTCCAGGTGGCCGACACGTTCCCGGTACCCGGTCGGTCCCGGTGTCCTGCGGTTCGAGGACGGCCGGGAGCTGTTCGTCCCGGCGGGGACGCCCGGCGGCAACGACTGCCGTGAACTGATCCGGGGTCAGGACTGGTCGCGCTACACGGGCGGGGAGCCGGCGGACAACGGGGGGTTGGAGGGGGTCAAGCCGTGCTGGATGTACGGACACCTCGATGCCGCCGGCAACGTCTCGTGGTTCGCCATAGCGGGCTACTGGCACGATGACACACACGCCGTCGTCCGACAGGTGATCGATGTCCGCGGCCGGGTCGCCACCGTCGAGGGCGGCGTCGAGTTCCCCATCGCCGATGACGAGCCCGCCGAGTGGGTCGTCGGCGGCCTCCCGATGGTGCATTCGGGCGAGGGGCAGATCTCCTGCGGTGGGGGCCTGCCGACGTCGGTGGAGGAATGGTGGACCTCGGACGGACCCAACAGGGCCCTTGTCGACGTGTCCACGGGCGAGATCGTCTTCATCTCCTGCCCCCTTCTCTCCTAGCCGGAGTGGCACCGGATGACGGCGTTGCGCCGGAACGCGAAAACTGGATCCGACTCGCGAAATTCAGATACCGATTTGGCTTGCGACCCGGCGGTGCGCGACCTAACTTGCCACTGTCGCCGCTGAGGGAAACCGAGGCGGTGGGCTCCGGGGCCGGAAACGGCGTCGGAGAGCCCGACAGGCGGACCGAGAGGAACGCCGGGCCACCCGGGCAACCGGGCGGCCGGTACCCCTGGCAACGGGGGCGACCAAAGGGACCTTCGGGTCCTGGCGGCGGGTTGGGCAGCCCCGGCAGAAGGCTTCGGTCCGACGCAGGGGAATCGGAGCGGCCGAAAGGCCGTTTCGAACCACTCGCCGGGAGACCGGCCCGAAAGGGCACGGGTCCGACGAGAGCAGGAACCCCGAGAGGGTGGAGGCTTCGGCCGAGACTCCCTCGGGGTTTCTCGCGTCTCGGGGTCGGCGTCTCGCCCTCGCACCCGACAGGCGTCACCGAGGGCTCGCGGTCGTCTTCCGTCCCCTACCATCGGTCGTATGAAGTACCCAGATCGCCTTCTCACCGATGGTGAAGAGATCATCCGGGAGTTCCGGCCGCACTGGCGGATGCTGGTCGTCCCGATCTCCTGGGGCCTGCTCGGGATCGCCCTCATCGTGCTCACGTGGCGCCTCGCTCCCACCAACGCGACCGTCGACTGGATCGTCACCGCGATCGTGGTGATCGCCGCCCAGAAGCTGTCGGTCTATCCGCTGATCTCGTGGTTCTTCACGGGGTACGTGCTGACCAGCGAGCGTCTCGTCTGGCGTCGCGGCGTCCTCGCCCGCAAGGGCATCGAGATCCCCCTCGAGAACATCAACGACGTGCAGTTCTCCCAGACCATCCTCGAACGGATCCTCCGATCGGGCGATCTCCTCATCGAGTCGGCGGGGGTGCAGGGTCAGAGCCGGTTCGGCGACATCCCGAACCCCGAGTCCTTCCAGAGCCTCATCTATCGGGTTCGCGAGGAGCGCTCGTTGGCGCTCAACCGCGGGCCGGCCATCGAACCGGCGGACCCGACGGCCAAGCTCGAACGCCTCGGACGGCTGCTCCGCGACGGCCTCATCAGCCAGCAGGAGTTCGAAGAGGCCAAGGCCAAGCTGCTCGACGACCTCTGAGCGGCGTCGCTCCCCGAGTGCTCACTCGGTAGCCTCGGCCCATCCGACGCGAGGAGCCGGTGTGCCGCACATGATGGACGACTTCCCGCTCGTCCTCTCGACGCTCTACGACCGAGCCGTGAAGCTCTACCCGTCGCAGGAGATCGTCTCCGTCGAGCACGACCGCACGATCGTCCGCCAGAGCTACGCCGAGACCGACCTGCGGGTCCGACGCCTCGCCCGGGCCCTCGACGAGCGGCTCGGCGTCGGCATGGGCGACGCCGTCGGCACCTTCGCCTGGAACAACCGCCGGCATCACGAGATCTATTGGGCGACGGCCAACACCGGCCGGATATGCCACACGCTGAACATCCGACTCTTCCCAGATCAGCTCTCCTACATCGTCAACCACGCCGCCGACCGCGTCCTGTTCGTCGACCCCGATCTCCTGCCGCTCGCGGAGCGCTTCGCCGACCGCCTGGAGACGGTCGAACGGTTCGTCGTGATGGGAGGCGAGGTGCCGGACACGACGCGGCTGCGCAACGTGATGAGCTACGAGGAACTGATCGACGGCGTGGATCCGATCCAGGCCTGGCCCCACCTCGACGAGCGGTCTCCGATGATGCTCTGCTACACGTCGGGCACGACCGGCAACCCCAAGGGGGTCGCCTACACCCAGCGATCGACCTACCTGCACACGCTCGCCAACCTGGCGAACTCGACCCTCGATGCGGCCTCGGTGGTCCTTCCGGTCGTCCCGATGTTCCATGCCTCGGCATGGGGCTATCCGTGGATGGCCACCACGGTCGGCGCCAAGCTCGTGTACCCGGGTCCCGATCTCACCCCGCAGGGGCTCGTGTCGCTGTTCACCTCCGAGCGCGTCACCGTGTCGGCCGGGGTGCCGACCGTGTGGCTCGGCATCCAGCAGCACCTCATGGACAACCCCGGCGTCGACACCTCGACCATCGTCGATTTCCTCTGCGGCGGGTCGGCGGTGCCCCGGGCGATGATCGAGTGGTTCGCCCGGGAGCGGGGGATCCGGGTCCTGCAGGGATGGGGCATGACCGAGACGAACCCGATCGCGTCGGTGTCGCACCTCAAGCCGGAGCACGAGGCCCTCGATCTCGACGAGCAGCTCGACAGGCTAGAGACGGCCGGCCTTCCGGTCCCCGGCCTCGAGGTGAAGATCGTCGACGCCGTGGGGGAGGAACTGCCGTGGGACGGCGAGGCCTTCGGCGAGCTGCTCATCCGCGGGCCGTGGATCGCCGCCGAGTACTACCGGGATCCCCGCACGCCGGAGAGCTTCGTCGACGGATGGCTCCGGACGGGCGACGTCTGCAAGATCACGCCCGAGGGGTATGTGGTCATCACGGACCGTGCGAAGGACGTCATCAAGTCGGGAGGAGAGTGGATCTCGTCGCTCGACCTCGAACGGGAGATCATGGCCCATCCGGCCGTCGCCGAGGCTGCCGTCGTCGGCGTCAGGCACGTCACGTGGCAGGAGCGGCCGGTGGCCGTCGTCGTGAGGCGCCCCGGCGCCGAGGTGACGGCCGAGGAGCTGATGGAGCACCTGGGGCACCGGGTGGTCAAGTGGTGGCTGCCCGACCGGATCGACTTCACCGACGAGCTACCCAAGACGGGGACCGGGAAGTTCGACAAGAAGGTGGTTCGGGAGCAGTACGCCGACCTGCTCCTCGAGGACTGAGGCCCCTCAGTCGAGGGCGAGCGTGACCGCCACGCCGTAGTGGTCGGAGAGCGTCGTCTCCACCGGGCCGTCGTCGCCGTCCACCTCGACGATCTCGTCGAGGATGCGGCGCCACGCCAGGGGGCGGAACCCGCTCTCCATCACGTGGTCGAGGATCGTCGCCCCTGCGAAGGGATTGAGGGGGTTGTCGGGGCACCAGGTGCAGGTCGAAGCGGGGTCGTCGGCGTAGGCGCTCGTCTCGAAACCCGAGCGCAAGAGGTCGTAGTTGGCGGCGAACTCGGTGAATCCGTCCCGACGCTCCGGACCGCAGTTCAGGTCACCGGCGAGCAGGACCGGTCCGCTGGCCTCGGCTGCGAGCCGGAGCACCTCCAGCACATGGGTGCGGTGCTCGCCCTTCCATCCTCCCGGGTCGCGGTGCTCGACGTTGCGGATGTTGGCGGCCAGATGCGTGGCGAGCACGGTGACGGGCCCGCCGGGAACGTCGACCTCGGCCACGATGACGGCCCGGCGGGTGAAATAGCTGGGGAGCTCGACCGCGCTGGTCGCCAGGAGCGGCCAGCGCGACAGCAGCATGATCCCGGTCGTGCCGTCGAGGGCGAACCCCGTGACGTCCCCCTCGAGGGGATCGGCGCCGATCACGTGGCCGAGCGGGGTGGTCTCGGCCACGAGACGGCGGTCGCCCTCCGACCAGATCTCCTGGAGGGCGACGAGGTCGGCGTCGAGAGCGCCCAGCGCCGCGGCCACCGGGCCGGCCCGCCCTCGGGAGTGGGGGATGAAGCCGTCGAGGAGACCGGCGTTGAAGGTCGCGACGGTGATCTCGGTCACGGGTCAGAGGCTAGGGCGATCGTGGCCGGGTCCGGATCCGAATGCGTCCACCCGCGCGGCGCCGCTCGTGAGAGGAGCGGCGCCGCTCGTACGAGGAGCGGGGCCTCGTCGAGGACGCCGCCTCGTCGAGGACGCCGCCTCGCTCCGGTACCCTCGCCGCCCATGACGCCCCCAGACATCCCCGACACGCCCGACACGCCTGCCACCCGCGCCGCCGTCGCGTCCGGGCTCGATCACCGCGTCACGGTGCTCGATCCGCCGGCCCGGTCCCTCGAGGAGGCCGCCGAGCGCGAGGGCGTCCCACCCGAGGCGAAGGTGAAGACCCTCGTGGTGCGGCGGGCCGAGGAGGACTACGTGTTCGTTCTCGTCGGAGGTGGCCGCGTCATCGACTGGCCGAAGCTGCGCGCCCACCTCGGACAGTCCCGCCTCTCGATGCCCGACGCCGATGACGCGCTGCGGGTCACGGGATACGCCCGGGGCACGATCACCGTCCTCGGGTCCCGGCGTGACCTTCCGGTCGTCGTGGACCAGGCCCTGGCAGGACGCGAGATCTCGGTCGGGGGCGGCGCCCACGGGGTGGCGATCCGGGTCGACGCCGGCGCCTTCGCCGACCATGTCGGCGCCGAGATCGTCGACGTGACGAAGCCCGGCTAACGGCTCCGGTTCGGTACGGTCGCCGCATGCTCGCCGAATTGCTGGCCACCGAAGGCGTCGAGGAGCGGGTCGTGCTCGCCGGTCCCATCGGGATCATGGCGATCCACGGCGGGCTCGAGTCACACACCGAGACGGTGGCCACGCGGGTGGCGGCGGCCTCGGGGGCGAGCCTCTATGCGATCGTCCAGCCGCCCGACCATCGGTGGCACATCCCGAGCATCCGGCACGATCCGCGAGAGTCGGCGGCGATGGCCCGGTTCCTCGATCACATCCGGGTCGCCGTGTCGATCCACGGCTTCGGCCGCCGCGATCTCCCCGACTCGGTGCTCGTCGGCGGATCTCACCGGGAACTGGGATCCCGCATCGGGGATGCCCTGCGGCGACGGACGGACCTCAGGGTCGTCGACGACCTCGATGTCATCCCGGCGTCTCTGCGGGGCCTGCACCCGGCGAACCCCGTGAACCTTCCCGAGCTCGGCGGCGTGCAGATCGAGCTCAGCCCGGGGGCCCGCACCCCGGGCACCATCGGCTCCGTCATCGAGGCGCTCGCCACGGTGGTGCGGGGCGAGTCGGGGAGCGTCTGCGCGACGGCGTAGTACCGTCATCGCCGATGCGCACCCTCCACGCCAACTGGTTCTACGTCGCCGTGGTCACGACGGGGGCCGTCGGCCTCTGGGGCGTGGTCCTCGCCGTCCTCAGGCGCACGCCCAGCCAGGTGTTCCGCGTCGCCACGTATGTCGCGATCGGCGTGATGGTCCTCCAGGTGGCGCTGGGGCTGGGAACCCTCGCCGTCGAGGGCGAGCCCCAGAACCAGTTCCACGTCTTCTACGGGTTCGTCATCCTCTTCACCTACACGTTCGCGTACATCTACCGGGCCCAGCTCGCGAAGCGGCCCGCCGTGGCCTACGGCCTGATGCTCCTGTTCACCATGGGACTCGGCCTGCGGGCCTGGGCCAACGTCTCCTAGATCCCTGCGCCTAGCATGACCCTCCACTCAGGAGGGTTCGTTGCTGCTCGAAGGCAAGCGTCTCGTCGTCACCGGTGTGCTCACCGACGACTCGATCGCCTGGCACACCGCCAGGGTCGCCCAGGAACAGGGAGCCGAGATCGTCCTCACCGGGTTCGGTCGCGGGCTCCGGCTGACCCAGCGCGCCGGCAAGCGCCTGCCGGTGGAGCCCGAGGTCTTCGAGCTGGACATCACCGACGAGTCCCACATGGAGCCCCTCGTGGCCGCCCTGGACGAGATGTGGGGAGGCGTCGACGGGGCGTTGCACGCGATCGCCTTCGCTCCCGAGGACGCCCTCGGCGGCAACTTCCTGCACACGCCCGTCAAGAGTGCCGAGACGGCGTTCACCGTCTCGGCGTTCTCGTACAAGACCCTCGCCGTGGGCCTCCTGCCGCTCATGCAGAAGGCCGGCGGCGGGTCCCTCGTCGCCCTCGACTTCGACAACACGCAGGCGTGGCCCGCCTACGACTGGATGGGGGTCGCCAAGGCGGCCCTCCAGGCGGTGACCCGGTACCTCGCCCGGGACCTGGGACGCCACGCCATCCGCGTCAACGCCGTCTCCGCCGGGCCGTTGGGCACCGTCGCAGCGAAGTCGATCCCCGGGTTCTCCGTCTTCGACGACGTGTGGGGATCGCGGGCGCCGCTCGGCTGGGACACCGCCGACCCGGATCCCGTCGCGCGGATGGCGGCCGTGCTGCTGTCGGACTGGGCGCCCATGACGACCGGCGAGATCGTCCACGTCGACGGCGGCTTCCACGCCATCGCTGCCGCCGCGACGACCGACTGATCAGCCGATCGGCAGCCGCACCCCGAGGGTGGCGCCGCCGCCGGGGGTGGGGGAGTGGTCGATCGTCCCGCCCAGCGCGTCGACGAGCCCGCGGGCGATCGCCAGACCGAGACCGAGCCCCCCGTTCGGGCCGCTCGGAGGCGTCGTGCGCTCGAACAGCCCCTGCGGGTCGGCGATCCCCGGGCCGTGGTCGATCACGTCGACGGTGAACGTCTCGCCGTCGGCTCCGAGACGGATCTCCGCCGGTGCGCCGGGCGCGTGCCGAAGGACGTTCTCCACGAGGTTGCGCACGATCCGTGCCAGATGGTCGGGATCCACGACGGGCCGGGGGAGGTCCGACGCGGCGCTCACCGTGATCGCCGAACGGGCGTCGGGGACGAGATCGAGGATCTCCCGCACGACGCCGGGGACGTCGACGGGGCGCATGCGGAGCCGGAGCACGTCGCGATCGAGTCGTGAGGCCACCAGCAGATCGTCCACGAGCACCCGCAGGCGGTCGGCCTGCGCGAGCGCGGTCTGCACGAGCCGCTGCGCGTCGCGCGACGGCGGAGCGAGCTGCGGACGCTGCAGGGTCTGGAGCGATCCGATGATCGAGGTCAGGGGGGTCCGCAGCTCGTGGCTCACGATGGCGATGAGATCGGCGCTGAGGGTGGTCTGCTCGGCCGCGCGGGTGGATCGGTCGGCCGCGTCCCGCAGCCGGTCGGCGACGGCGAGCACCGTGGCGACGTCCGGGGCGACGGCGTCGAGGACGCGGGCGGCCTGCATGGCATCGGCCGGGTCGCCCACGACGACGACATAGGGCCGCCGTGCGGCCGGGCGAACGGCCACGGCGACCGCCGAGGCCATCCCGACGGCGGCACAGGCCAGGCCCCAGGTCGAGACGGGGCGCACGGGCCCCAGATCGACGACCGCCGTGCCCGTCGCGATCGCCTCGTACGGGAGCCCGTCGACGATCTCGGGGAGGCCCGCCACCGGGACGGCCGGCCGCAGCGAGCGGCGTCCGGTGTCTGCCAGCAGCAGGCCCGTCCTGCCCGCCACGGCGGCGACGAGCGCCTCGAGGAGCGATCGCTCGATGTCGGGTGCGCCGATCGTCTCCAGCACGGCATGCCGGGGGCCGCCGGGGAGCTCCGGCGGAGGTGGTGACTCAGCGTGGCCGTGCAGGGTCATTTGGTACTGTCTCCGCCATGGCGCGCGTACTCCTCCTCTTCGGCGGTCGGTCCGAGGAACATGAGGTCTCATGCGTCTCCGGGGTGGCCGCCCTCGAAGCGCTCGCGACCAAGGGCCACGAGGTCGTCCTCGTCGGCATCGATCGGTCCGGTGGCTGGCACCTCGCCGACCCGGCCGTGCGTCCCCTGGAGGCGTCGGGGCCGGCGGTGACCCTCGAGGTGCCGGCGGGCGAGCTCGTCGCCGACGGCCGGAGGATCGCGGTCGACGTCGCCTTTCCGGTGCTCCACGGCCCCTTCGGGGAGGACGGGACCATCCAGGGGCTGTTCGAGATGATCGACCTGCCCTACGTCGGCTCCGGGGTCCTCGGGTCCGCCATCGGGATGGACAAGGACGTCGCCAAGCGGCTGTGCCGGGACGCCGGGATCCCCGTCGGCCCCTTCGCCGTCGTCCGGGCGAGCGAGTGGGCGGGCGGGCCGGAACCGGTCGTCGGGGCCCTCGCCGACGACCTGGGGTATCCGGTGTTCGTGAAGCCGGCCGCCCTCGGGTCGTCCGTTGGGATCTCGAAGGCTGCCGACGACGGGGAGCTGAAGGGTGCCGTCGACGAAGCCCTCCGACATGGGACGAAGGCCGTGGTGGAGGCGGCGATCGAGGGCCGCGAGATCGAGGTGGCGGTGCTCGAGGGCCCGCGATCCTCGGTCCCCGGGGAGATCGTCGTCCACGGCGGCTGGTACGACTACGACGCCAAATACCGGGACGACGCCACGGAGCTCTTCGTTCCCGCCCAGCTCTCGGAGGCGGCCACGGAGCAGGTGCGCGACCTCGCCGCGCGGGCGTTCGAGGTCCTCGAGGGCGTCGGGCTCGCGCGCGTGGACTTCTTCTACGAGGAGAAAGGTCGGGGATTCCTCCTCAACGAGCTGAACACGATGCCCGGGTTCACGCCGGTGTCGATGTTCCCGATGCTCTGGGCGGCCACCGGCATGCCGTACGCCGATCTCTGTGACGAGCTCGTGTCGCTCGCGATGGGCCGCTGACGCGAGTGACGCCCCCGGAGGGGCGTCACCGACGATCGAGCGTTGTGCTCAGAGCTTGACGACGGGGCAGGTCAGCGTTCGGGTGATGCCCTCGACCGCCTGGATCCGGGCGACGACGAGCTTGCCGAGCGAATCCACGTCTTCGGCCGTCGCATGGACGATGGCGTCGTACGGGCCGGTGACGGCCTGAGCGCTCGCGACGCCGGGGATCTTGTGGACTTCGTCGGCGACCGCGGCAGCCTTGCCGACCTCGGTCTGGATGAGCACATAGGCCTCGACCACTTCGACTCCTTCTGTGGGGGTCTCCCTGGTCGCGACTCTAGCGACGCATCACTCGGCCGGTCGGGCCGGGGAGCGGTGGTGCGTCCGGTCTTCTAGCGTGCGGCCGATGCACTGGTCCCGAGTTCCCCCCGAGGGTTTGTTCGTCGTGTCGGGGATCTCGATGTACGCCGGCGCCGCCGTGGCGGTGACGGCCTTCGACCATCTCGACGCGCCCGGCGTCGCCTGGTGGCGCGTGCTGTTCGCCGGGCTCGTCATCACCATGGTTCGGCGATCGTGGCGGGGGCCGTGGACCCGTCGCCAGGTCCTCCTGGCCGCCGCCTTCGGCAGCGTGCTCGCGGCGATGAACCTGAACTTCTATTTCGCCATCGACCGGCTCCCGCTGGGGACGACGGTCGCGATCGAGTTCGCCGGTCCGGTCGTGGTCGCCGCGTTCGGAGCCCGTACCGCGCGGTCGCTCCTCGCCCTCGGCTTGACGACGGCGGGCGTGGTCGTGCTCGCCGACGTCTCGGTCGAGGTCAGCCCCTCGGGGGTGGTCTTCGCCCTGGCCGCCGCCGTCTTCTGGGCCGGCTACATCGTCCTGGGGGCGCGGGTCGCCGCCGGCGCCCGCGCGGTGGACGGGCTCGGCATCGGCATGCTCGTCGGAGCGGTCGTGATCGCCCCGATCGGACTGCCGCCCGCCCTCGGCTTCGGCGATGTCCCGTGGGTGCTGCTGCTGGCGCTGGCGACGGCCGTGCTGTCGAACGTGGTTCCGTACGGCTTCGACCAGATGATCCTCCAGCGGATCCCCCGATCACGGTTCGCATTCCTGCTTGCGCTGCTTCCCGTGACGGCGACGATCACCGGGATCGTCGCCCTTCGTCAGGCGCCGTCCGGGCTCGAGGTCCTCGGCATCGCCCTCGTCGTCGTCGGGATCGCGGTGTCGGAGCGAGGCGAGGTTCCGGTGCCGTCGGGGTCCGACTGAGCGATCAGGAGCCCTGCTCGGAGGGTCGCTCCACGCCGCGGCGCCACCAGATCACGGCGGCGCCGACCAGCACCGCGCCGATCGCCACCCACCCGTTGCGGCTCAGGCCGAGGAAGCGGAACGTGGTATCGGTCCGAAGGAGCTCCGTGAGGAATCGCATGACTCCGTAGAGCGAGAGGTACACGCCGAACGAGGCGCCGTACCCGAGCGCCCGGCGCCGCTCGAGCAGCAGGATCGCCGGGACGACGATCCCG
>DATHYU010000329.1:0-17518 GCA_035458965.1 Acidimicrobiia bacterium
AATGCGTTGGGCGTGACAGCGGTCCCGGCACACACATCGGAGATGCTCGACACGAGCTCGGCGTCGAGACCGACCGTCGATTCCTCGAAGCCCCGGGCGGTCGATGCCGGGCTCCCGATCCGGAAGCGAGGCATCCCCCGGTACCCGGCCAGGCGCTCTCTCCAGAAGCCCTCGGCGGCAGCGTCGTCTCGCTGCAGCATCCAGCGTGCATAGGACGCCAGGGCCTCCGGGGAGGCCGGCGTCGGCCGGTCTCCATGCCCGCCGAGGGCTCGGTAGCTCGCGATGACGTCCTCGAGCACGATGGCGGCCGACCAACCGTCCACGAAGAGATGGTGGGAGCTCCACAGGACCTGGTGGCGATCGTCCTCCACCTGGACGACGCGGAGCCGCATCACCGGCTCGGAGGCGGGATCGAGATCCGACCGCCGGTCGGCTGCCAGCAGCTCACTCCACCGAGCCTGTCGCCGGGCTTCGTCGTCACCCCGCCAATCCTCGGATTCGAGGGGGAGGTCGATCGCGCGCCACACGACGACGAGGGGGTCGGCGTCCTTGCGGTCCCGGGCGGATGCCCGGAGGCTCGGATGGCGAGCCACCACCTCCCGCCATGCCGCTGCGTACCGATCGAGGTCGAGGGCTCCCCTCAGTGTGAACGTGACCTGGATGAAGCCGGGGTCCTCGGGCTGCAGGCTCCGAGCCAGCAGCATGGCGCGCTGGTTGGGGGAGAGCTGCAGGATCGACTCGACGTTGGCGCGTGCCGACTGCGCCGTCACAGCTCCTCCAGGAACTCGTCGAGCGAGGCCTGGTCGAGGCCGGCGTCCGGGAAATCGGATGGTGTGAACCCGCCTGCTGCAGGTGACAGGCAGTGAGCGACCAGCCGCTTGAGTCCGTCGAGATGGCTCTCGGCGAGGCGCGCGATCGTGGCCTCGTCGTGCTCATCCTGGGAGAAATGCCACTCGATCGTCAGTGCGTCTCCTCGCACCTCCGCCACGATCTCGATCCCATGGGGCCTTGCGTTGCGCGGGCCGCGCGTCGTCTCGCCGAGTGACGAGACCCAGGACAGCAGTCGGCCCGGCCGGTTGCCGGCCGACCGGCTGAGGTAGTTGAACGAGATGCCCGGCGTCGGCCGGTCGGCCAGGCGGGCGTCTCGGTCGAGATGGGCGAGGACCCCGTACCCGATTCCACGGTCCGGAACGTCGCGGAGCCGTTCCTTGACGCTGCGGAGGAGGGAGCCGTCGTCTCGAGCCGTCTCGAACGTCACCGGGTAGAGCGCAGTGAACCAGCCCACCGTTCCCGAGAGATCGATCCCATCGACCGTGTCCGATCGTCCGTGGCTCTCCATGGCGATCGAGACCTCGCGGGCGCCGGTCCAATTCGCGATGGGGTCCACCAGCGCGGCGACGAGCAGATCCTCGGTCCGCGTGCGGTAGGCGTCGTTGGCCGCCGTGAGGACCTGGCGCGTCGAATCGGCATCGAGGGTGACCGAGACGGCCTGTCCCGAGGCTTCGACGCCGGTGCCGGCTGACACGGGCGGCGGGGTCGACGACCAGTGCTCGAGCTCGGAGGAGCGATCCGACGATTCGAGGAAGCCCACCCAATCCCGAAAGGAGGTCGTTCGAGGCGGGAGCGACACCGGGCGTTTGGCGGCCGCCTGGGCGTAGGCCGACTCGAGGTCCTCGATGAGGATCGTCCAGGAGACGATGTCCATCACGAGATGATGCACGACCACGAGCAGGAGAGCCGCCGACCCGGAGTCGCGTCCGAACAGTGTGGCTCGCACCAGAGGGCCGCGTTCGATGTCGAGGCTCGCCTGACGCATTGCCACGGCAGCTTCGATGTCGATGCCCGGATCGTCCACGACCTCGAGATCGAGTTGCATGGCCGCCTGGACCTCCTGGCTCCACCCGGACTCCGATGGATGGAACCTGGCGCGCAGCATGTCGTGACGCTCGACGCACGCTTGCAGCGCCTCGGCGAGTGCCGCCACGTCGGTATCGGCGGGGACCTCGAAGAGAGCGGCGAGGTTCCAGTGGTGGGGGTCCTCGAGATCGAGATCGAAGAACCAGCGCTGGATGGGTCCGAGAGGCACCGGCCCCGTCACGCGTTCGCGCCCGGTCGCCGCCGGCGTTGCCAGCGACGCGGCCGCAAGTCCCTCGACCGTGGGATGGGTCACGATCATCCCCGGCTGGATCTGGAGCCCGGCCTTCCGCGCCCGGGAGATCATCTGAAGGCTGACGATGGAGTCGCCGCCGAGGGCGAAGAAATCGTCTCGGACGCCGACGGTGTCGAGCCCAAGCAGGTCCTGCCAGATCGCGGCGAGCACCGTCTCGCCCTCTGTGCGAGGAGCCACGTACGAGTCCGGGTCGGTGGTCGGGTCCGCAAGGGCGCCCACATCCACCTTCCCGTTCGGGAGGCGGGGGAGACCCGGGACCTCGACGATCACATCGGGAACCATGAAGGCCGGGAGGGCGGCCCGCAGCGACGCCGTGACGGCCGTCTTGTCGACATCGCCTCTCGTCACGACGTGGGCGACCAGCTGGGCGCCGCGGCTCCCCGGGAGGGCGCGTCCGGTCACGACCGCATCGTGGATGGTCGGCAGGTCTCGAAGCGCGGACTCGACGGCGGTCGCCTCGATGCGGTGACCGCGGATCTTCAGCTGACGATCGGCTCGCCCCAGGAAGAGAAGGGCGCCATCCGCCCGCTGCGCCGCGAGGTCGCCCGTCCGATAGATGCGCTGCCGACGGCCTGCCACGTCCAAGGAGACGAAGCGTTCGGCGGTGAGGTCGTCGCGTCCCAGGTATCCCGGTGAGATCCCCGTTCCACCGATGCACAGCTCCCCGGGGAACCCAGGCGGGACGGGTCGTCCGCGCTCGTCCAGGAGGTAGGCCATCGCACCCGCGATGGGCTTCCCGATGGGCAGGGGCGCCCCGCGGTCCTCCTCTGTCGCACGATGGACGGTCGCCCACACCGTCGCTTCGGTGGGGCCGTACTCGTTGTGCAGCTCGGTCGAGGGGAGATGCCTCAGGTGGGTGGCCACGACGTCGGGCAGGCACGCCTCGCCTGCCACGATCGCAACCCGCAAGTCGGACAGCTGCCCGTCACGGGCGCTCTCGACGAGGACCTGGTACAGCGTCGGCAGCGCAAGGGTATGGGTGACCTCGTGCCGGCCGGCGAGATCGAGGAGGGCGTCGATGTCCCGCTCGGCTCCGGGTGCGGGAAGGACGAGGGTTCCTCCGGTTGCCAGCGTCCAGAAGATCCCGGCCACGGAGCTGTCGAAGGCGAAGGACGACAGAAGGAGGAACCGGCCGACCGGATCCCGGTAGTGGACATCGCGCGCCGCGGTCGACGAGACGAGATTGCGGTGCGTGACCATGACCCCCTTCGGCCGGCCGGTCGAGCCCGAGGTGTGGATCACGTACGCAAGGTCGTCTGGATCGGCGGCGGGCGCCTCGAACGCACCTTCCTGCGAATCGTCGACGTCGATCGTGACGACGGTCACCGTGGAGGGGAGATCATGGGCACGGTCGGTCAGGACGAAGTCGATCGGCTCGCCGTCGAGGAGCCGTGCGATGTGCTCGCGCGGATACGCCGGGTCCAGCGGCACGTACGCCCCGCCGGCGCGAAGGATCGCGAGCATGCCGACGACCATGTCGACGGATCGCGGCAGGTACAGGCCGACGAGGGTGCCGCGCTCCACCCCCGAGGCCACGAGCGCGCCGGCCACCGCCGCGGAGCGACGCTGGAGATCCTCGTATGTGAGCGCCTCTTGCTCGGAGACGACCGCCGTGTGCGCAGGCACCCGAGCGGCGGTCCGGGCGATCACGGCATGGATCGTCCCATCGGCCGGCGCCGGCGCAGGTCCCTCACCCGCTCGGGCGGTGTCCGTCGCCGCCGCCTCGGTCAGGAGGCGGTAGGCGGAGAGCTTCCGGTCGGTCGGCTCGGCGAACTGGGTCAGCACCGTCCGCAGCTGGGCGCCCAGACTCCGGACGGCCTCGTCGCTCAATCGTGACGAGTCGTAGACGAGATGGAGCCGGAGCCGGTCCTCGGGCTCGACGAGGACGGCGAGGGGGTAATTGCTGTGCTCCAGGGCCTCCACGCCTTCGACGTGCACCTCGCCGCGGGCCGAAGACGGGTCGTTCGACGGGAAGTTCTCGAACACGACGAGGCTCTCGAAGAGCGCGTCACCCCGCGCGATCTGACTCCACCTCTGGATCGAAGCAAGGGGCGTCTGCTCGTGCTCCTGGATGGCGAGGCGCCGGGTCTGGAGGTCCCGCAGCCAATCGCCGAGGGACTGCCCCGGCCGAACATCCGCTCGGAAGGGAAGCGTGTTGATGAAGAGGCCGACTCCGTCCTCTATGCCGGGCAGGCCGGCGGAGCGCCCCGAGACCGTCATCCCGAACACGACATCGGGCGTTCGCATCCACCGCGAGAGCACGACCGCCCAGGCACCGAGAAGGGTGGTGCCGAGCGTCACTCCCCGGCTCGCTGCCGCACGCTCGAGTGCCTTGGTTGTCTCCTTGTCCATCTCGATGTCGAGCGACTCGTACCCGGATCCCCGGGGGGGCGAGCCGGGGACCTCGAGTCGGTGAGGCGCTTCGAAGCCGGCGAGCGCGTCCGCCCAGAAGGATTGCGCGGCGGAGTCGTCGCGGTTCAGATGCTCGGCGACGAAGTCGCGGAAGGGGAACACCGCCAAGCCCGCCGCAGCCGAGCCTGGATCCGGGGCGCCGTAGAGGTCGATCGCCTGGTCGCGAAGGATCTGCGCCGACCACCCGTCGGCGATGACGTGATGAAACGTCCACAGCCATCGCCAAGATGCCGGTCCCATCCTGATCAGCCGCATCCGCATGAGCGGGGCGAACCGAAGATCGAACCCGCGCTCTCGGTCGTGTTCGAGCAGTGCCTTCAGGCGCTCGTCGGCCGCTGTCCCATCGAGCCCGGACCAGTCGTCCTCGGCCCACTCCAGATCCGCCTGCTCGCGAACGACCTGGAGCGGTTCGTCGAGGCCGTCCCACAGGAACGCTGTGCGCAGCACCGGATGGCGGTTCACCAGCTCGCGCCACACCTCTCTGAATCGATCGACATCGAGATCTCCAGACAGGTCGATCACGTGCTGGTTGAAGAACGTGGCCTGCGACGTCTCGGTGAGGGAGTGGTACAGCATCCCCTGCTGCATCGGGGTGAGCGGGTAGACGTCCTCGACGTTGCGGAGCCGGCCCGTGGTCACGCGTCGTCTCCATCGATCTCTCCCAGCGCCGACGCAAGGTCGGCGAGCCTCCCGCCGCTGAGGTCGGCGAGGGCGAACTTTCGCCTGGCAGTCTCCGCGTCGGCGGCCAGGGCATTCATGATCGCGGTGATCTGCTCGACCATCTCCGTGGCGAACGACTCGATCGGTCCCGCGTCCGTGGACCGCCGTGTGAACTCGATCTCGAGGTCCCCGTCGACGGTCGCCGTGGCGGTCACCTCGAGGCCGAAGACCGGCACGCGGCCGTTGGGGAACGGACGAAGCGGTGCGATGCTCGGGAACGCCGACGGTCCCCGGGTGTGGGGCCGATGGCGAAGGAAGGCGTGGCCGACGGGGTCGAGCGACAGCACCTCCCGGGTCGTGGGATCGGGGGCGAGGAACCGGGCGACGGCGTAGTCGGCTCCTCGGCGGCTGGAGGACCGCAACTCGTCGCGGACCGACCGCGCCACGTCGGCCAGGTCTGCGGTCCCGTCGATCGCCAGGACCACGGGGTGCGGTGTGGCGAACGCACCTGCCGTCCGTGTCACGTCGAAGGCGGAATCGTCCGATTCCCGCCCGAGGCCTTCGACGAGCAGCCTGATCGGCCGTTCGCCGGTCCCGTCGGCAAGCGTCCGGGCGAGGGCGGCGGTCAGGATCTCTCCCACTCCGACACGCCATTCCGTCTCGGCGACGAGGGCCCGGGTGGTGAGGGCCTTGCCGAGCCTGATCGTCGTGGCGTGGGCCGATGCGGCTGGATCGATGCCCGACGGGATCGTGACTGCGTCGGCCGACGCGACGGAGGCCCACGGCGCCGGGTCGGTGTCCGCCGCCTTCTCCTCGAGCATCGATGCCCAGTCCCGGATGGAGGTGAACACCGCGGGAAGGGCCGAAGGCCTTCCGGCCACCTCGGCCTCGTAGAGCGCTGCGAGGTCGGCGACGACGTTCGCCCAGGTGGTGGGATCGACGACGAGCCGATGGACGGCCAACACCAATCGCGTGTCGTCCGTCGGATGATCGACGAGCCCTGCGCGCAGGAGCGGAGCCTTCGAGAGATCGAACGGATGGGCGATCGTCGTCTGGGACCAGACGGAATCGAGGAAGTCCGGGCCCGACAGGGCGAACACGTCGAGGTCGACCTCCGGGGCTTCGTCGGACACTGCGCTCTGCCACTCCCCGTCGAAGTTCGTGAACGACTGGCGGAGCGCGTCGTGTCGATCGCAGAGCGACCGCAACGCCCTGCGCAGTGCCTCGCTGTCGAGGCGGTCGGGGACGCCGAGCACGCCGACTTCCACGAGCGAGGCCGGGTCGTCGGCTTCGGCGAGCAGCCAGTGCTGGGATGGAAGGAGGCTCACCGGTCCGGTGACGCGTGGCGCCTGCGCCGGGCCTCGGCCGTCCAATCGGGCGGCGAGCTTCTCGATGGTCAGTGTCTCGAGCAGATCCGGGAGGGTGATGTGGATGGCTGCTCCATGGGCGCGGGCCACGATCTGGATCGCCGTGATCGAGTCACCGCCCAGGTCCAGATAGCTGTCCCGGGCGCCCACGTCCTCGATCCCGAGCACCTGGGACCAGATGTCGGCGAGTGCACGCTCGGTCGGGGTTCTCGGGGAGATGAAGGCCGAGCCCGTGTCGGGCCGATCGGCGCCCGGTTCGTCGAGTGCCGAGCGGTCGACCTTGCCGTTCGGTGTGAGCGGGAACTCGTCCAGCCGGACGAACTGGGTGGGCACCATCTGGCGCGGCAGGACCCCCTCCATGTGGTCGCGCAACTCTCCCGGCGGGATCTCACGACGGCCGACGTAGTAGCCGACGAGCCGGGGCTGGCGCCGAAGCCCGTCGAGGTCGCCGGAGAACCCGATCTCGTCGAGGATCCGGTGGACCTCTGCCGCGTCGATGTCGTCGTCGAGCTCGTCGATCGCATCCTCGCGTGTCTTGTGGCCCATGCGGACGTCCCAGCTGTAGGGAAGGGCGTAGTTGTGGAAGCCGCGAGTCCTGCGGTGGAAGTAGATCCCCACGTCGTTGATGAGGCAGTTCGTGGAGCGACCGGTGTCGGTGGGTCTCGTCCATGGCAGGCGTTCGTCGAGGTAGGCGTAGACCTCGTCGAGGCCCACGTCGACATACCGGTAGAAGTCGACGAACTGGACCTGTTCGAAGATCGCGTCATCGTCGAAGTCGGAGACGTCGAGCAGTCGGCGGACCGCATCGTCGGTGCGGTGGTACACCTTGCGCGTCTCGAGCACATTGGCGTCGATCTGGTCCGAGCTGACGGTGAGCTCGGTGAACAGGTCCTCGGTCAGGCGGGTCTCGAAGAACTGGCCCCGTGACAGGCCGGTGACGATGAACGGGATTCCCCGGTCGCGGGCCGTCTTCATGCTGAGGGTGTAGATCGTCTTGAAGCAGCCGTTGCAGACGTTGCCGTGGCGCTTGAGGCTGTCCACGAAGATCTCGTTCATGGCGGGGGTCTCGCCGAAGACGTGGTCCACGCCGAGTGCTTGGACCACCCGGCGGATGTTCGCCTTGGCCTGCTCCGAGATGTATCCGTTGTCGAGCGTGTAGGCGAGCACGCGGAGCCCCATGTCGACGACGTTGCCGAGCATGTACGTGCTGTCCTTGCCGCCGCTCAGCAGCACCAGGCAGTCGTAGTTCCCGTCGGCCGGGCGTGATCTCAGGACCTCGGCCAACTCGGACTCGGGCTTGAAGTAGACACGAGCTCGATCGCGGTACTCCTCGAACGAGTGGCATTGGCTGCAGACCTGGTCGGCGTCGAACGACACGTCGGGGAACTCCGAGGAGAGCCCGCACCGCGAGCAGTGCACGAGTGCCGCCTCGTCCGATTCGGGCGGCTGCCACACGCGGGCCGCGGAAGCGCTGATGTCCGGGTGGGCGGCGAGGGCTGCCTCGACCTCGTCGAGCTCGATGCGGGCGCCGCGGACCTTGACCTGGTTGTCGCGGCGGCCGAGGAATTCGATGGTCCCGTCGGGTCGCATCCGGGCCAGGTCGCCTGTCGCATAGAGACGGGTATTGCCGAGCGTCGGCAGTGACGTGAATCGCTCTTCGGTCAGCCCTGGCCGGCCCGCGTAGCCCCGTGCGACCCCGGCGCCCGAGAGCCAGAGCTCGCCCGGCACACCGAACGGGACCGGGTGGCCTGCACCGTCGAGCACGTAGGCGCCCATCCCGGCGATCGGACGGCCGATGGGAACGCTCGTCCCGGCGTCGGACCGCGGATCGAAGGTGTGGACGATGCATCCGACGGTCGCCTCGGTGGGCCCGTACTCGTTGTGGATGCTGACGGAGCCGCCGAACCGGGAGTGGATCCGGCGTGCGGCGGCCGTGGTGAGGTCCTCGCCGCCGAGGACGAGCTGTCTGACGCGCGAGTCGCCCAGATCGAGATCGTGGATCAGGGCGAGGTGGGACGGGGTGAGCTTGACGATGTCGACGGCATCTTCTTTGAAGACGTCGAGGACGGCGAGGTCGGATCTCGAGGAGGACTCGGGATAGGCGACGATCGAGCCCCCGGAGGTCAGTGGGACGAAGATCGATGTCACGGTGAGGTCGAACGTCAGGGGAGAGAACAGCGGGAACGTGAGCCCCGCGCCATAGAAGCCGACGGCCCATGAGATGTAGTTCGCCAGCGAACCGTGCTCGATCATCACCCCCTTTGGCCGACCCGTCGACCCTGAGGTGTACAGGACGTACGCCAGATCCTCCGGTGTGATCGCGGGCGGCGCGAGGTCGGATGCTGGTGCCGGGGTGATCGCATCGAAGCGGATCAGCGGCACTCCGGCGTCGAGGTGGCGGTCGGTGATCACCGCCGCGCAGCCGGCGTCCCCGGCGATGAAGCGGATCCGCTCGGCCGGCCAGGTCGGATCGATCGGAACGTAGGCCCCACCGGCGCGGAGGACGCCGAGCATCGCGATCACGGAGCTCACCGAGCGCGGAAGCGCCACCCCAACGATGCCTCCGGGATCGACAGCCGCAGCGACGCCCGCCGTCGCCCGATCCAATTCGGCATACGTCCACGTCGCCGTTCCCTCCCGGGCCGCGACCGCGCCGGGCTTGCGGGCCGCCTGTCTCAGGAACGCGGTGACGACGTCGGGCATCGTCGCCGGGTCACCCTCGCCCGCGGCCATCTCGATGATCCGCTCCCGCGTCTCACTGTCGAGAAGATCGACGCCGGCGATCTCCCCATCCCAGTCGCCGAGCATGGCGTCGAGCACGCGGCGGAAGTGCTCCGGAACGGCCGCCCGCTGACTCTCGTCCAGGGCGTCCGTGTTCATGTCGAAGGCGAGCGTGGGGCGTCCGCTCGCATCGAAGTCGAAGGCCTGCACGCGAAGGTGGTGATGTGCGTCGACGCTGCCGGTGTGAATCCAGTCGGCCCTGACCGCCAGGCCGTCGAACGTCCCGAATTCGGCTTTCAGGAAGTTCAATACGACGTGGAGAGATCGATTGACGTCGGCGTCGGTCCGTCCCGGCCCCACGGCCAGGAGGAAGTCGGTCGTCGCGGCACGGACCTTGCCATGGAGAGAGGCGAAGGTCTCGCCGCCCTCGACGCGGACCTCGATCGGGAAGAGCTCCATGAGCAGCCCGACGGTTCGCCTGGCTTCGCGGGTCGTCCGGTTGTGGGCGGGCGCGGCGATCGCCAGCGCCTCCTCTCCCGTGATGCGATGGAGAAGGGCGAACAACGCCGTGGCGAGGACGTGGAACAGCCCGAGCTCTTCGGTGAACGATCGGACGCCGGGGCGGGCGAGCAGGTGCTGCAGCGCATCGGCCTGAGCGTCGGTCAGTTCGAGCCCTCGTCGCTCGTTGCTCGTCGTCGTGCTCGCTGCCCGCCGCCCGTAGAGGGGCGGCGAGACGCCGACGATGGGCCTGCGCCGGCCGGGAGGCGCCTGCTCCTCCAGCGCCACGTACGCGGCGTACGGGGCGAACGGAGTGGGTGGGGTGTCGTTCGTCCCGAGCTCGCTGCGATACAGGTCCTCCATGGTCTCGAAGAGGAGCGCGAAGCTCACGCCGTCGGTGACGATGTGGTGTTGGTTGACGAACCACGCCACTCGTTCATCGCCCGTCACGAGCAGCGCCGCATCGAAGGTCTGTTTCTCGAGATCCAGCGGCGTGCGTGCTCGGGTCCGCGCCCACTCCCGTGCGGCCGCAGGAGGGTCGTCGGCATCGGTCACGTCGATGACCGGGAGCTCGAAGTCGACGCCGGAGAGCACCTCTTGGGACGGTGTCCCACCGTCGCCATGGATGACCGTCCTGAGGGAGTCGGCGCCGGCGACGAGGTGTCGGAACGCTGCAACGAACGCGGGAATGTCGACGGATCCCTGGATGTCGAAGAGGAACGCGGAGTTGTAGAGCGCATCTCCGGGGTGGCGCTGCTGCCCCGCCCACATCAGGGTTTGGGCTCGCGTCAGGCGGTGGCGATCAGTCACGAGTTCGGAGGTAGGCATCGATCGCCCGTACGGACCCGAAGTTCTCGATCACGATGTGCTCCTCGGGAATCGAGGTGGCGAACTCCTCCGAGACGAAGGCGACGAGCCGCACGATGCCCATTGAGTCGATGAGGCCCGCAGCGAGCATGTCCTCATCGGGCGACAGCTCGAAGGTGGGATCGAGCAGGAGCTCCGAGGCGATGAAGTCCGCGATGCGCTGCACCCGTTCCCTCACCGGGCGGTCACCTCCAGGAGACCGGACGGTGTGGTGGCGGCGCTCTCAAAGAGTTTGGGGGTGGTGGTCATCGATCGTCGCAGAGCCGAGTTCTCGCAGTGGGGACGGCCGGTTACTGTACCGGCGGCCGGCGCCGACGAAAGCCGATCGTGAGCGGCCGGCTCCCTGGAGGAAGGTCGATGGCGAGTTCGTGGAAGCACCGGGTGTCGGTGGTCCTCGCAGTGTTCGCGTCGCTCACCCTCGGCGTGTGGGCGGCGCCCTCGGCCGATGCCCACGACTTCGAGTCCTCGTATCTCTACATCGACGTGGGGAAGTCCGAGCTCGGTGGCCGCGTCGAGCTCCCGTACGAGAGCATGAGGGCGGTCTTCGGGCTGGATCTGGACGGTTCGACGGGCGAGGTGCTCCTCGAGCTGGAGGAGCACGCCGACACATTGCTCGCGTACGTCCGGGCGCACACGGCGATCGGCGCAGCGGGCGAGCAATGGGGCGTCGAATTCTCCGGCGTCAACGTCTTCGAGGACGTGCACTTCGGCGCGAAGGGGTATGCGTACTTCCCGTTCGAGGTGGACGTGCCCGTTGCCGAGGTCCCGCAAGTGCTCGAGTTCACCTTCGATCCCTTCCTCGACGAGCTCCCCGATCGATCCAATCTCGTCCTGCTCCGCAACGACCTGCTTCGCGGTGTGATCGACAAGGAGGACGTGTCGCTCACCGCTCTCGACGCGCAGCGGCGGTCGGCCTCCGTCGACCTCGGAGATGCGAGCCAATGGAAGAACTTCAACGGCAGCATCGGCATCGGGGTGGATCACATCGCCACCGGCCCCGACCACATCCTCTTCATCTTCGTGCTGGTGCTGCCGTCGGTGCTGGTCCTCCAGGCGACCTGGCGTCCGGCCCCATCTTTCGGGACTGCGCTGTGGCGCGTTCTCAAGGTGGTCTCGATGTTCACCGTGGCCCACTCGATCACGTTCTCGCTCGCGGGCCTCGACGTGCTCCCGCTGCCACCGTCGCAAGTGGTGGAGATCGTGATCGCCCTCTCCATCGCCGCCGCCGCGCTCCACAACCTCTGGCCGGTGCTGCAGCAACGTGAGTGGATCATCGCCTTCGCCTTCGGATTGTTCCACGGCATGGGTTTCGCCGGGCTGGTGGAGGCGCTCGATGTCAGCCGTACGACCCAGCTCGTGTCCCTGCTGGGCCGGAACGTCGGCATCGAGATCGGGCAGGTCGTCATCGTGCTCGTCGCCTTCCCGGCACTCTTCATCCTCAGCCGGACCGTCTACTACGGGAGGGTGTTCGTCGCCGCTTCCGTGACACTGGCGGGTGTGAGCTTCGTGTGGGCCTTCGAGCGGATCGTCTCTGTGGACGTCGGTCTGACGGATCAGATCATCCGGGTTGTGAGGTGGCCGCGCAGCCTCATCGGCGCCATCGCGGTCACGCTGGTGGCCCTGCTGCTGTACGAGCGGGAGCGGCGAAGCGGCAATCTCGTGCCTTTGGAGGCGACGGTCGGATAGCCGTCAGGCCAGCGTCGGCGTGGCGTCCGTGAGGACGACGCCGAGATCCGAACCGCTTCGGCGAACGGCGACCGCAAGGCATTGGTCCGGCGACAGCCATCGCTGTTCGAACTGCCAGGCGTGCGGATCGTCCTCGATGCGCTCGTCGAACCGGATGGTCGCGGGCTCACCGAGTCCGATCGTGAACGCGTCGAGGGGCAGACCGAGCCCAACGCCACGGGCCTTGATGTAGGCCTCCTTCAGCGTCCAGATCTCGAGGAAGTGGCTGCCGCGTGCGGTGTCGGACAGGGAGGCGAGTGACTCCTGCTCGGCAGCGGAGAATGCGTGCGCCGCCAGCTCCCCGACCGCCCGGCCCGTCGGGATCGACTCGACGTCGACGCCGACATCGCGATCGATGGCGATCGCGCACGCCACCGCCGACCTCGTGTGGGACAGGTTGAAGCGGAGCCGACTGCCGTGTGAAGGGTGAAGCTCCGGTCGTTCGCCCTCGGCGGCGACGAAACGCCACGCTTCGGGGTCGACGTCGCCGAAGTCGGACAGCGTGCTTCTGAGCAACCCGTGCGCAACGAGGTAGGAGCGGCGGTCGGCCGCAAAGCGGAACGACGCCATCCGGGTGCGCTCCCCTTCGTCGATGAGAGAGGAGCAGCGCTCGAGAGCCGCATCTTCGACGCCTTCGGGCCACGCGTACCGGACGTGCAGGGTCCCTTCATCGAGGCGGTCCCCGGCAGGGGCCCCGGACCCTTGGGTCGGCCGGTCGCTCATCTGCTCAGGCGGGCCGTCGGCCGGCGACCCGCATCACGGTCTGCCGGTCGATCTTGCCGGTCGAGGTGCGCGGGAGGCTCTCGACGACGTGGATCGCGGATGGAACGGCATAGGAGGGCAGCTGCGCTGCCACATGCGACATCAGCGAGGCCTCATCCGACATCGTGGATCGTTCGAGGACGACGGCGGCCTCGATGAGGCTGCTCCCGGCGCCGTCCGGAACGACGTATGACGCCGCCTCGGCCACGGCCTCGTGGGAGAGCAGCGCGACTTCGACCTCGTCCAACTCGACGCGGAACCCCCGGGTCTTGACCTGGCGGTCCTTGCGCCCGAGGTACCGGAGGTTGCCGTCCGGACCCTCTGCGACGAGGTCGCCGGTCCGGTAGAAACGACGCTTCGGACCGCCGCTCGAGAGGTGCACGAAGCTCGAGTCGTCCATGTCGGGCCCGCCCCAGTAGCCGCGCATCACCGTGCCGCCGCCGACGAGGAGCTCACCGACCTCGCCTTTCGGCACCGGCCGATCGTCGCGGTCCACGATCAGGGCCTCGTCGGTCGGGCACACGACACCGATCGGAATCGGATCGTCGGTGCTCGGCGGTTCCGGCACGTGATAGAAGGTGCACACGTTCGTCTCCGTCGGCCCGAAGAGGTTGCTGAACCGCTTCTCGGGCCACCGCTCCATCAGTGCCCGGAGGTGCTTCGTGGGGAAGACCTCCCCGGCGAACACGACGGCGCGGAGCGCGCTCAGATCCCGTGCGTCGATTGCCCCGCGCTCCATGAGTTGCATGAGGGCGAAGGGCACCGTGTACGACACGGTGATGCTCTCGTCCTGCAGCAGCTGCGAGTGGCTGGCCGGGAACATCGCCACCGACTCCGGGACGATCACCACCGTGCCGCCCGCCAGCATCGTGCTGTAGAGGTCGAAGGTCGAGAGATCGAAGTGGAGGGGAGCGTGGCTCGTCACGCGATCTTCCGGTGTGAGCGAGAATTCCTCGGCCGCCCACCTGGCGAAGCTCATCGCGCTGGCATGGCTGTGCATGATGCCCTTCGGCGTGCCGGTGGAGCCCGACGTGTACAGGATGTACGCGAGATCCTCCGCCGAGACCCGGGTGTCGGGAATGCGATCGTCGGTCGTATCGAGCACGCGGTCCCACGGGACACACGTGACCCCGAGATCGTCGGAAGGCTCCAGTCCGATGACCGTGTCGAGGTCCACCTGGCCGACGAGGGGCCGGATTCGTCGCTCGTTGCCGGGCTTGGTGACGAGGACCCGGATCCCGCAGTCCGACATGATCTCGGCCGCCCTCTGGGCAGGGGCGAAGGGGTCGAGGGGAACGTACGCGGCGCCGGCCCGCATGATCCCGTACACGGCGACGACCGACTCGAGCCCCTTGTTCATCAGGAGACCGACCCGGTCTCCCCGTTCGACGCCGTGTTGCTCGAGCGTCCAGGCAAGGCGGCTGGAGCGTTCGTGGAGCGCCGCATAGGTCAACTCTTCCCCGTTGCAGCGCACGGCTGGTCGATCAGGGCCGAGCGACGCCGTTTGGGCGAGGGCAGCGGTCAAGGTGTCCATGGGTCGTGGGCAGTGTTGCAAGCCCCCACCGTTGGTCAAGCCGATTCGTCGGCCCCGGCCCCCGGGCCTCGCCTACGTTCCGGGCTCCCAGAGGTAGATCCCCGAGTTTGTCGACCCCAGACCGCCGGGTCCCCCGGCTCCGACGACGGTGCCGTCACCGAGCCGGATCGCCCCGCCGAGTCCGGCGTGCTCTCCGAGCACGACAGGATCGGCCGTGAACACGGACCACGTCACGCCGTCGGTCGACGTCGCGAAGACGCCCTGTTCGATGCCGGTCTCCTCGTCGAAGTGGCCGCCGGAATAGAGCATCAGGTCGCCGAGACCGAAGGTGAACCCGTGCCCGGCAATCGGCACCGGCTCGAGCACGGCCCATTCGCCGCCCGCAGTCGCGTGCAGCAGGAAGCCACTACTGCACTCCCAGTTCTCGTCGCACTGCTCGCCGGCGGCGATCACCCCGCCGCGCCACGTCGACACCGATTCGAGGAACGTCATCGCCTCCTCGCCGAGAGGCGGCGTGACCGGGGTCCAGATCGTCCCGTCGGCCGACTCGAGGATCAGCAGGTCCTGATCCCAGCGGATCCACTCGCCGCTCTCGTCGAAGATGTCCTCGCCGACACCACCGAAGGCCAGGAATCCGCTCTCGGTCGAGACGACGTGGTCGATCCAGCCGGTGGCTCCCAGGACGTCGGTGACGTCGACGCGATCGAAGTCCACGGCGTCGTCGGAGCGCCAGAGCCCGAGGCCGGCGCCGTCGCGTCCGAGGGCGACGATCGCACCGTTCGATTCGGCCAGGTCGCTGATCCTCACGTCGCAGTACTCGATGTCGCACTCGATCGACGGTGAGAACGCGCCCTGCGCGACCTCGGTCCAGTCGACGCCGTCGGCAGACGCCCACAGGACGGGCCGGCACGGTGGCGCCTCTTCCGGAGGCGCCTCGCCGCAGTCCTGGCCGCCGGCCACGAACCCGGGACCGCCGGCGACCACCGTCTCGAACGTGCGGGCCGGGACGAGGACGAGATCCCACGCTGTCGGATCGAACGCGTCGGCGACGAGCGCGACCGCTGTCCAGTCGGCCGAGCCGGTGTCTTCCATCGAGCGGGCCGAGGTTCCGACGGCCACCACGCGGGCACCATCGGTGGCGAGGTCGTGGAGACCCCCGCCCCCGGCTCCGGGCAACCCCTCGACCTCGATGGCCGTCCAGCCACCGAGTACCGGGCCGAGATCCGGAGGCTCGGGGACCAGATTCTGCTGATCCCACGGCCTGGCGTCGATCGCCCCGACCGCGCATGCCGGGTCGGCGCAGCGGATGACGCCGAGATCACCCGGCGGGCTGTAATAGGCGACGACCGGGAGCTCCCCGACGAACGCGACATCGACGGTCCACAGGTTCATCGTCTCGTCGATCAGGTGGACCACGCCGGTGGCACACGTGGCGTCGTCACACCGTGCCACGCTGACTGTGGCGGGCCGGTCCTCCCCGGCGCCGCGACCGTAGGCGATGACAGGCCGGCCATCGGAGGGGATCTCGAAGCCGAGCGACGAGCTCGCCTCCTGGTGCGGGCCGATCAGGATCGGCCGCCCGACGGAGGTGCACTCGGGGTCGCTGCACTGCACCATCGACAGCTGATATCCCTGTTCGCCGTGGAGCAGCACGACCGGCCGGCCGAGCGGGTCGATGGCCATGGCGACCGGCATGCCATCGCCCATCGGGAAGGCCGGTGATGACTCGACCGCCGCGCACGTCCCGTCGAGGCACCGGACGACGCGGATCGAGCGCTCGGGCAGCTCCGGGTCGAACTCGGTGTGGGCGACGACGGGAAGGCCGCCATCGACCCGGAGGAAGAACTGGCTCTGGAAGGTGCCGTCGATGGCGATGTCGGAGGCGACGGCACTGCAGGTCCGGTCGGCGCACGCCATCACGTGCACGAGGTGGTCCTCGATGTGGCTGTAGGCGATGACCGGCAGGCCGTCGGAACCGAACGCGATCCGTGCCGCTGAGCCGGGCACGATCGGGCTCACCGTGCGTTCGGAGCATCCTGCGTCGTGACAGGTGATCACCATGGTCGGATTGCCGTCGGGCGGAGCCTCCTCACCGCCGCGACCGAACACGACGGTGGGCGACCCGTCGGGCCCGATGGCGACGTCCCCCTCGCTCGGGAGGCCGTCGAGCGGGAGCGCCGACGTCTCCACGCCGCCGGCGCACGACGCGTCGGTGCAGCCGGCGAACACCAGCGAGAACTCGTCGCCGGGCGACGCGCCCAGGTACACCGCGAACAGGCCGCCGTCGGGCGTCACCTCGATGTCCACCTGGTGCCCGGTGTACATCGGAGCGCCGGACTCGAGCATCGTCGTCGAGCGCGCACCCTCGGGAACCGACGTGGGAGTCGGAGAGGTGGTGGTCGTCGGGATCGTGGTCGTGTCGGCGACGTCGTCATCGGGGGTCGCGCGCATCACGAGCCATCCGGCGACGCCGATCACGAGCGCCAGGGCGAAGGCGGCCGCCATGGCGAGGATGGGGCGCATCCTCGGTCGCGGGGCCTCGACGACGACGGCGTCGTCCAGGTGCTGGAGCCGGGCGACGAGGAGATCGACGTCGATGGGCGGCGCAGAGGTCTCCACGTGCGTGCGAAGTGCGGTTCGGAGATCAGTCATCGCTCGCCACCCCCAACTCGCGCCGCAGCTTCCGAAGACCTCGCTCGAGATGCTTCTGGACGCTCGACGGGCGGATTCCGAGGAGCTCGCCGGCCTCCCGCTGCGAGTAGCCGTACCCCTCGACGAGCACGGCGACGGCCCGCTGCATCG
>DATHYU010000330.1:0-15087 GCA_035458965.1 Acidimicrobiia bacterium
CCGCGCAGCTCCTCTCCGAGATCGGCTCGCCGGCCTACGCCACCCCGGACGTCGTGGCCCGATTCGACACGATCCACCTCGAGGACCTCGGCGGCGATCGGGTGCGGATCACGGGCGTGCGCGGCGAGCCGGCGCCGGACACGGCGAAGCTCGGCATCGTCCACCTGGGCGGCTTCCGGAACGCCATGACGATGCTCGTGCCGCCGCCGGACATCGAGGCGAAGGCGCAGCTGCTCGAGCGCCAGCTGCGGGCTGCGCTCCCCGCCGGCACCGAGCTCCACCTCGACCTGGTCGGCCCCGGTGCCGCGGCTGCTCGCCGGGCCGACGGCGTGGGGCGCTTGCGCGTCGCCGTGACCTCCGACGATCCCGGGGCCGCGGGCCGGGCGTTCTCCTCGGCCGTCGTCGAGCTCGCCCTCGCCTCATACCCCGGCTTCACGCCGACGGCCCCTCCGGGCGACGCCACGCCGTTCACGGGTTTCTGGCCGTCGCTCGCCCCCGCCTCGGTTGCCGACGCCGCGGTCGAAGTGGACGGCGAGACCGTCGAAGTCCCGTCGCCGCCCACGGCACCGGTGGACCGGATCGATTCCGACGACGGCGTCGATCTGCCGGGCGAGGGGTCGGGATGCTGCGCTTCGGTCCCGCTCGGCCGGGTTGCCGGAGCCCGATCGGGCGACAAGGGAGCGGACGCCAACATCGGGGTCTGGGCGCGAACCGACGCGGCCTACGAGTGGCTTGAACGGTTCCTCACCGCGTCGCGGCTCCGAGGGCTCCTCCCCGAGACCGATGGCCTGGCGATCGACCGGCATCTGCTCCCCAACCTCCGAGCGATCAACTTCGTCGTGCACGGGATCCTGGGGGAGGGCGGTGTCGCGGCGTCCACCGCCGTCGATCCGCAGGCGAAGACGCTGGCCGAGTTCCTGCGGTCCCGGGTCGTCGAGGTTCCGATCCCGGTCCTCGAGTCGACGTAGGATCTCCCTCTCATGGGCCTGCGCAGGACAGTCCGCAACGCCACGCTTCGCGTCTACGAGGGACGCCTTGGGCGCTCTCTCGATCGCTCGGCCCTGCCGCGTCACGTCGGGGTCATCCACGACGGACACCGGCGCTTCGCCCGGGCGACGGGGCTCAAGGACTACACGACCTCGTACCGGGCGGGGATGGGCAAGTTCGTCGACTTCCTCGGATGGTGCGAGGAGTTCGACATCCCGCACGTCACGTGCTGGCTCCTGTCGAAGGAGAACCTCGAACGCCCCGAGGAGGAGCTCGCCCCGTATTTCCAGGTCCTCGTCGACCTCTTCGATCGCCTTCCCGACGCCGTCTCCGCCGATACCCGCTTCTCGGTGATGGGGAGTCTCGACCTGCTTCCCGACCATCTCCGGACGTCCGCGGAGCGGCTTGCCGAGCGGTGCCCGACGGGATCACGACACATCACCATCGGACTCGCCTACGCCGGGCGGCAGGAGATCGTCGATGCCGTCCGGGACCTGGTCGGCAAGCTCGCCTCGGAGGGAATCCCCGCCGATCGCATCGCCGAGAGCATCGATGCCGATTCGATCGCGTCCCACCTCTACACGGCCGGCAAGCCGGATCCCGACCTCGTGATCCGGACGTCCGGCGAGTCCCGCCTGTCGGGCTTCCTGCTCTGGCAGGCCGCCTACGCCGAGTACGCCTTCGTCGACGTCTTCTGGCCGGCCTTCCGCCACGTCGACTTCCTCCGGGCCCTCCGCGACTTCACCCGTCGCGAACGTCGCTTCGGGAAGTAGCCGGCCACCTCCCCTCCGGGGGGAGGAACCTCAGCGTGGAGCCTGCCTTCTCGCAGGGTTCTCCGTCCGAAAACGCCCGGCCACGCTCGCCATTTGCCTCAAGACCTCACGTCTGTGGCCGAAGCGTCCCTGACGGGCCCGTCACCAGCGATTCGGGCCGTGACTGCCAATGGCAGGGTGGTAATGGGACGACAGGGTGCGCTTTCGCGGAGGCGCCGGTGGTATCACCGGCGCTCGTTGCGCGTGGCCGCCGCCCTCGCGGTCGTCACGACGCAGCTCGTCGTCCTCGCTCCCCTCGGAGATCGCGACGATGCCGAGGCGGCGACCTCGATCGCCCAGGTGTACTACACGCCCTTCGAGGCCCAGGAGTTCATCGGCCTGCTTCGATCGAGCAACGGGAACCCCGGATGCTGTTCCGGCCCGGTCGTGTCGTCTGTCTCGATCACGTCGGGCGCCGACGCGAACACCGTCTACTACGACCACTTCGAGGACGGGTACGAGGTCGACCCCTTGAACCCGGTCCAGGCATCGACGCTGACGCTGTCACTGGACTCCGGCGACGTGTGGTCCCAGACCTCGAACGTTCCCGTCGACCCGCGCGGCGCCGGGAACCACTTCGACGGTCGGGACAAGATCGTCTCCTCCGCGCCGATCGCCGTCACCCAGTCGGGATACGCCACGACCCCGGGCACCGTGCACGCCGGCGCGGTCCAGGTGCTCGACCTGGACAAGTCGGGGACCCACTTCGACATCCCCATCGGTCAGGACGCCGACTACAACCAGGTCTTCGAGTACGTGGGCCTCGTGATCGTCGGCACGGCGCCCGGGACCACCGTGAACATCGATGCCGACGCAGACGGCACCGTGGAGACCACGACGACGATCGGTGAGGGCGAGACCTATGTCGTGGACGGTGGTGTCAACATCGGCGCCACGGTGGACGCCGACGCCCCCGTTGCCGTCTACGCGGCCACCGGTGACGTCGGATCGAATTACGAGGGGCGCCTCTTCGAGTTGTATCCCACGGCGATCTGGTCGGACTCCCTGGTCTCGCCGGTCGGCTCGGTGACCGTGGGCGACGGAACGCGAGTCTTCCTCTTCAACCCGGGAGTGACCGATGTCGACGTCGACGTCACCACCGGTGGGGGCGCGACATCGACCCTCACGATCGCCGCCGGAGGCCAGCAGACCTTCCTCCTGCCGGTGGATGAGGGTGCGCGGTTCGTGGCCCAGGGTGGAGCACCGATCTACGGCCTCCAGGCCGTGACGTCGGAGGGAACCGGCACCGCGACCTACGACTGGGGCTTCACGCTCGTGCCGACGGCGGCCGCGACGCCGACCGTGATCGTCCCCTACGGACCCGGCTCGCGCGGGAACACCAACAACTACAGCCCGTTGTGGGTGGCTGCGGCCGCCGACACCACGCTGTACGTGGACCTGGATGGCGATCCTGCCACCGGCGCGCTCACCGATCCCGCCGGCAACCAGTACGACTTCTCCTGCGCGGTGTCCGCCTTGGACTCCTACACGGTCTACGACGACGGCACCACGAACTGCTACGCCCCGAGCGCCACCTCGGCGGCCGGCGGAGACCGCGACATGACCGGCGCCCGGGCCTACACCGTCGACGGAACCCGCCTCTTCGCCGCCTGGGGCGAGCGCTCCGGATACGTCGCCGGCGACCCGGCGCTCGACATGGGCACCACCATCCTCCCGTATCCGGCGATCACCCTGGTGAAGTCCTCGACCGTCTCGAACGACGTCGACGCCGACGGCCGTGCCGATCCCGGTGACACGCTGACGTACTCGATCTCGATGACGAACGACGGGATCGTCGACATCGGTGACGTCTCGGTCCTCGACGCGGCCCCTGCCAACACGACCTATGTGACGGGCTCGGCGACCCTCGACGCGCTGGCGGTGGCCGACGACGCCTCGCCCTACAGCCCGATCCCGTCCGACGTCGACTCGCCCGACGGCGCGTTGCTCATCGGGACCGTTCCCGCAGGAACGACTCGGGTGTTCGAGTTCGACGTCGTGATCGACGATCCGTTCCCGCTCGGCGTCTCGACGGTCGCGAACTCGGCCTCGATGACCTCGGACTACGGGACCTCGACCACCATCGTCATCGACACGGTGGATCTCCCGCCGCTGCGGATCCTCAAGACCTCGTCGCCGGCATCGTCACCGGTCGGATCGGGGGACACGATCCCCTATACCATCCAGGTCCACAACGCCGACGACCTCTCTCATACCGGCGTCACCCTCACGGATGCCCTGCCCGCCGGAGTCACCTACGTGGCAGGCACCGTGGCCGCCGACGTGGACGGGGTGCCCACGGCGGTGTCGGATCCCCCGAACCTCGTCTCGAGCCTGACCCTCGACTCCGACGAGATCCTCACCGTCACCTTCGACGTGACGGTCGACGCCCCGATGGCCACCGGCATCCCCGATCTCGTCAACACGGCCACGGTTGACAGCGACCAGCTGGCCACACCCGAGAGCGACGACGCCACCGATCCGACGGCACCGGAGGCGGAGCTCTCGATCACCAAGACGGACGGCTCGCCAGGCGTGCTCATCCCGGGCGACCCGATCACCTACACGCTCACGGTCGAGAACCTGGGACCCGACTGGGCCGAGAGCGTCTCGGTCGTCGACACGCTGCCGGCGGGGGTCACCTACGTGGCGGCGGGCTCGGACCCCTCGTGTGTGGAGGCGCCGGCGGGGACCGTCACCTGCTCGATCGGGGACATGGACATCGGCTCGACCTCCCTCACGGTGGCCGTCACCATCGACCCGGGGGTCGAGGGAACGCTCACGAACACGGCCACCGTCTCATCGCCGACCCCCGACCCCTCGCCCGGCAACGAGACCGACACGGTCGACACCGTGTCCGATGCTCCCCCGAGCGTCGTCGTCACCAAGACCGCCTCGCCGACCACGGTGGATGAACCGGGTGCGACCGTGACCTTCTCGGTGGACGTCGAGAACACCTCGATCGAGCCCGTGACGTTGACCTTCCTCTCGGACGACGTCTTCGGCGACCTGCTCGACGTCGGAAACGCAGCGGTCACCGCGAACTCCTGCGCCGCCCTGTCCGGGACGTCGATCGGCATCGGTGCGACCGCCGCCTGCACCTTCGACGCCTACGTCGCCGGAGACGCCAGCGATCCCGACCACGTGGACACGGTCACCGCAACGGTCACCGACGACGAGGCGGATACCGCAACCGACTCCGACACGGCCACCGTGGCCTTTGGCGACAGCCCGCCCTCGGTGGTGGTCACGAAGACCGCCACGCCGGCCTCCCTGCCCGAGCCGGGGGGCACGGTGACGTTCACGGTCGACATCGAGAACACGTCGGTCGAGACCGTCGTGCTGACGACGTTGACCGACGACGTCTTCGGCGACCTCCTCGATGTGGGGAACCTCGCGGTGAGCGCCAACACCTGCCCGGGGATCGCCGGTTCCATGGCGACCGGCCTCACCCTCTCGTGCTCCTTCCAGGCCACGGTGACCGGCAACGCGGCCGGCGCCGATCACGTCGACACCGTCACCGCAACCGTCGTGGACGACGAGGCGACGCCGACGACGGACTCGGATTCGGCCACGGTGGCCTTCACCGACGTCGCTCCCTCGATCGACGTGACCAAGACGCCATCGGTGGCGTCCGTCGCGGAGCCCGGCGGCCCGGTCACGTTCACCGTCGGCGTGTCCAACCCCGGCATCGAGACGGTGACGCTCACCACGCTGACCGACGACGTCTTCGGCGACGTGTTCGACGTCGGGAACGGCGACGTCTCCTCGAACACCTGCGTCGCCCTGGCCGGGACGGCGCTCGCCGGTGGCGCGTCGACGTCTTGCTCCTTCGCCGCAGCCCTGGTGGGTGACGCCTCCGATCCCGACCACGTCGACACGGTGACGATCACCGTCCACGACGACGAGGGGACGCCGGCGACCGATTCGGCCTCGGCGACCGTCGGCTACGCGGACGTGGCCCCGGTGATCGAGGTCACCAAGACGCCGTCGGTGGCCTCCGTGCCCGAGCCGGGGGGAACGGTCACCTTCACGGTGCGGATCGAGAACACGGGGATCGAGGAGGTGACGGTGACCTCGATCACCGACGACGTGTTCGGGGATCTCCTCGACGCCGGCAACGGAGCCGTCTCCTCGAACGCCTGCCTCTCGCTGGCCGGTGCGTCGATCACGGTCGGTGGCGCGACGACCTGTGCGTTCGACGCCGATCTCGTCGGGAACGCGCTCGATCCCGATCACGTCGACACGGTCACGGCGACGGTGATCGACGACGACTCCACCTCCGCGTCGGATTCGGACTCGGCGACGGTCGCCTTCGGCGACTTCGTGCCCACGATCGTGGTGACGAAGACCCCGTCGGTGTCCAGCGTCCCCGAACCGGGTGGCACCGTGACGTTCACCGTCACCGTCGAGAACACCTCTCCCGAGTCGGTCACCCTCACGTCGCTGACGGACGACGTGTTCGGGGACCTCTTGGATGGGGCGAACACCGCCGTGACGTCGAACACCTGTGCGGCCGCGGTGCCCGCGCTCCTCCCGGGCGGTGTCCTGACGTGCTCGTTCGACGCCGACGTGATCGGGAACGGCTCGGATCCGGACCACGTCGACACGGTCACCGCCACGGTCGTCGACGATGAGGGCTCCACCGGCACCGACACCGACTCAGCAACGGTGCGATTCGACGACATCGCCCCCAACGTGGAGATCACCAAGACCGCCACCCCGACCTGGGTGCCCGAACCGGGTGCCGCGGTGGTGTTCGACCTGTCGATCACCAACCCCACGGCCGAGCCGGTCGGCGTCACGAGCCTCGTCGACAACGTCTTCGGGGATCTCCGCGACGCAGCCAACGCGGAGGTCTGGGCCAACGACTGCGGGGCGGTCGGGGTCCTGGCGCCGTTCTCGACCGCGACGTGCTCGTTCACGGCACTCGTCGAGGGTGACGCCTCTTCCGGCGACCACGTGGACGTGGTCACGATCCAGGTCTCCGACGACGAGGGGAACACCGCAGCCGACACCGACTCGGCGACGGTCGAGTTCGTCGACGTCCTCCCGGACGTCGACGTGGCGAAGTCGACCTCGGCGGCGTCCGTTCCGGAGACCGGTCAGACCGTGACCTTCACCGTGACCATCGAGAACGCCTCGGCCGAGCCCGTCACCGTCACGTCGATCGTCGACGACGTGTTCGGCGACCTGGGCGACTCGGGGAACCCCGCGGTGTCGGCGGCGGACTGCCATGAGATCGTCGGTGACGTGTTCGTCCCCGGGGAGGTCCAGACCTGCACGTTCGATGCGTGGGTCGCCGGCACCGCCTCCGGGCCGGATCACGTCGACACGGTCACGGTCACGGTCATCGACGACGACGGGTCGACCGCCGGCGAGCAGGGCTGGGCCACGGTCGGTCTCGACGACGTCGCGCCAGCCGTCACCGTCGACAAGGCGGCATCGGTGGCCGCCATCGAGGAGCCGAGCGACACCGTCACGTTCACGGTCCGCATCGACAACACCGGCACCGAGCCCGTCTGGCTGGTGTCACTCGACGACGACGTGTACGGCGACCTGCTCGACCCGGCGAACCCGAACATCGCGCGTGGCCCGGGCTGCCCGTCTTCGGGTGACGCGCTCGGCACGGGCAGCACGGTGACCTGCACCTTCGTCGCGGTCGTCGCCGGCGACGCCGACGGTCCCGACCACGAGAACACCGTCGAGGTCGTCGCTGCCGACGACGAGGGCACGACCGCCACCGCTCAGGGTTCGGCAACCGTGGCCATCGATCCGGCACCGGTCGGGACGCTCGAAGGCCTCGTCTGGTGGGACGTGGACGACGACCACGACATCTCCTCCGGAGAGCCCCGGCTGCCCGGGATCGACGTCCGGCTGCTCGATGCCTCCGCCGCCGAGGTCGCCACGACGGTGACCGGGCCTGCGGGCGGGTACGGGTTCGAGGACCTCGCTCCCGGCGCCTACACCGTCGTCGTCGACGTCGCCGATCTCCCGTACGGCCTGGCCCTCAGCGTCGACCCCGACTCGATCGTCGACGGGCGCACCGGGGTCACGGTGCTCGGCGACGATGCGGTGACCGGGCTCGACTTCGGCGCCCGGGGCACGGTGACCATCGGTGACCGGGTCTGGGAGGACGCCAACAGGAACGGGGTCCAGGACGCCGACGAGCCGTCGATCGCGAACGCCGAGGTCACGATCCGCTGGGCGGGCCCGGATGACGTCCTCGGCACCACGGACGATCTGACATGGGTGGAGTGGACGGCCGGTGGCGGACGGTACGAGCGAGACGATCTCCCGGCCGGTCTCTTCGAGATCGAGGTGGACACCGGCTCGATCGGCAGCGGCCTCGCGGGCACGACGCCGGCCCGGGTGAGCGTGGTGCTCGCCGCGGGCGCCGACTACCAGGACGGCGACTTCGGCTTCGCGCCCGACGACAGCGCCCTCCCGAACACCGGGATGGACACGGACCGGCTGGCGATGCTGGCGGTCGGGCTCATCGTGCTCGGCGTCCTCATCATCGCGGCGGCCCGGCTGGTGGTTCGCCCGGTTCGGATCGATTGGGGTCGCCTGGGCTAGGAGCGCGCGTCCGGCTCAATCGTGGTCGTGGTCGTGGTCGTGGCCCGGACCCGGGTCGTCAGGACCCCGTCAACAGCCGGGCTCGCCGTGGTTCCCGCAGCACGAGGAGCGCGTGCGGAGCTTCTTCCAGTTGTTGCGGATCGTCAGGGAGACCTTCTCGTCGAGCCGCAGGTCCTTGCGGCGCCAATTCGAGAAGTAGTCGCCCACGCTCGGGGGTCGGGCCATCTCGTGTCTCCTTGTTCCGACGCGAGCGCCAGTCTGGCACTCAGCGGGTCACCTCGCCGGTGCCGAAGTGCCCGACGTCGCCGAAGCTGCGAAGGCCGAAGACGTGGCCCCCGGCGAGCGGAACGGTCTTGAGCACGCTGACCGACGCGTGCGGCGAGACGAAGCGCTCCCATTCCCACGGAACCGGGTCGAGGCCGAGGAGGTGGCCGATCGCCACGGCATTCGTGCCGGCATGCCCCACCACGACGATGCGGCCCGGATCGGTCTCGACGTCGTAGACGTGGGGCTCGTGGCGTGCGAGGAAGGAGCGCTCCTCGAGGAGGTCCGCGACGCACCCGGTGACTCGGAGATGAAAGTCCCGGAAGGCTTCGCCGTCGGGGAAGCCGTCCCACCACTCGTCGGGGTGCCGCGCATCGAGACGAGCGAAGAGGGCCTCCACCTCGTGCGCCGGCGTATCGGCGAGGCCCGGCGTCCTCAGCTCCTCCAGGTCCTCGACGACGACCGGTTCGATCCCGATCGCCTCGGCGATGGGGGCGGCCGTCAGACGCGTGCGCGTCGTCGGTGAGACGAGGAGCTCGTCCCACCGGCCGTCCGCGCCGAGCCGGTCGGCGACGAGCACGGCCTGGTGAACCCCGAGGTCGGTGAGATCCGGGTCGACCTTGTTCAATCCTTCGACGATCCACCGGGGCTGGGCGTGGCGGACGAACACGATCTCCATGAGGTCACGGTACCGCGTCGATGTGACGCCAACGCGAAGGCGCCCCCTGCAAAGGGGGCGCCCCCGCAACCGGGAGGGATGTCTCGCTCAGGCGACGACACCTCCAGCATCGGTTGCGATTAGCGGCGGCTTGAGGGTTTCTTAACGGGCACCCCGCGCAGCCGGGCCGGTACCCTCCCCGGCATGGCCACGCTCGTCGAGCACCTCCGCGCCCACGCGCTCCGCACCGGCGGACCGTTCACGCTTCGTTCCGGCGCCGTCACCGACTGGTACGTCGACGCCCGGGCCACCACCTTCGACGGTGTCGGGGCGTCCGCCGCGGCCGGCGCCGTGCTCGACGTCCTCGATCCGACGGTCACCGCAGTCGGGGGCATGACGATGGGCGCCGACCCCATCGCCGTCGCCACCGCCGTCGTGGGGACCATGGCGGGGCGTCCGCTGCGAGCCTTCTCCATACGCAAGGCGGCGAAGGACCACGGGATGGGCGGGCGCCTCGTGGGGCCGATCACCACAGAAGACCGGGTCGCGGTCCTCGAGGACACCACGACCACCGGCGGCGCGCTCATGGAGGCCATAGACGTCCTCGAGGCCGAGGGCATCACGGTCGTGCAGGCGATCTCGCTCGTCGACCGCTCGGAGGGCGCCGTCGCCGACCGGGTGGCCGCTCGCGGGATCCCGTACGCACCCCTCGTCCTCCCCGATCAGCTCGGCGTGTCCGGATGATCATCTCGGTCGCCCGCTCACCGCTGCGGCTGCTGACGATGGCCCTCGTCGCCGTCCCGATGATCCTGCTGGCCCTCGACATGTCCGTGACGTATCGCTTCTTCCCGAGGCCGGCGACCACAGAGGTCGTCGTGGGCTCGGACACCGATCCAGACACCGGGTCGTCGATCCAGCTCACGGAGGACGTGCTCACCCGCGACGGCGAGGCCCAGAGACGGCGCGAGATCGCGTTCAGCCTGATCATGGCCGCCGGCGGCGTCGGAATGCTCGGCTGGGCGGCGAAGGACCTCCTCGCGCCGAAGCGGCTCATCGAGGCCGACGACGACGGGATCCTCCTCGACGTGACCCGGCGCGGTGAGGCGCCCGTCCGTCTCCTCTGGGAGGACGTGACCGAGATCCGCTCCGGCGCCATCACCGACGACGCCGGAACCACGCCGGCGCTGGTGATCCGCGTGGAGGACCCCGACCTCCTTCCCGAGCGCCCCTACGGAGCCGTCGTCGAGGGCGACGAGATCCGGCTCTACTCCGAGGAGTGGGAGCGATCGGCCCAGGACGTCGCCGCCACCCTGTCGCTGCGCGTCACCCGGGCGCGGGGAACCGGCGAGGTGCCGCAGGCATGATGATCGGCGCCCACGTCGCCAACGCGCACCCGGTGGCCGAAGCCGGGGCACGGGGCGCGGATCTCGTCCAGATGTTCCTGTCGAACCCGCAGTCCTGGAAGAAGCCCCGGCCCCGCGAGGACGCCGACGAGTTGCGCGCCGCCGGGTTGCCGATCTACGTGCACGCGCCCTATCTGGTCAACGTCGGATCGCCGAACAACCGGGTCAGGATCCCGAGCCGCAAGATCCTCGCCGACACCCTCGAGGCCGCCGCAGCCATCGATGCGAGGGGCATCGTTGTCCACGGCGGCCACATCGGAGACGACGAGGACATGGCGGAGGGATTCGAACGCTGGATCAAGGCGCTCGACTCGGTCGACATCATCGTCCCGATCCTCATCGAGAACACCGCGGGAGGCGGCAACGCGATCGTCCGGGAGCTCGACAACTACGGGCCCCTGTGGGAGGCGATCGGCGACTACGACGTCGGCGTGTGCCTCGACACCTGCCACGCCTGGGCGGCGGGGGAGGACCTCGCGACGGCCGTGGACCGGATCCGGGCGCTGACCGGCCGGATCGACCTCGTCCACTGCAACGACTCGCGGGATCCGCTCGGGTCGAACCGTGACCGGCACGCCAACCTCGGTCACGGGGAGATCCCCGAGGAGTTGATCGTCGGTGTCGTCCGATCCGCCGACGTCCCGGTCGTCGTCGAGACGCCCAACGACGACGACGGGCAGGCGACCGACATCGCCTGGCTGCGCGAGCGCCTCTGACCGCGACCGAGCTTGGCGTGCTCAGCCGTAGATGCGCGGGAAGGTGAGCACGAGCATGGCGACCGGGACGAGCAGGCTCGCCGCCACCACGATCCATCCGCCGATGCCGGATGCCTCCGCGAGGCGGAGCCCGACCCGGCCCCGGTCGTCGTCGCGCAGCGCCCGGGTCGTCATCCAGAGCCCGGCGGCGGTGACCGCCCCGATGACGGCCGAGTAGGCCAGGGACAGGGCCGGGAAGCCGAGCGTCGATTCGGTCAGCTGGTAGGCGCCGTCGGCGACGGACAGGACGACGAGTGAGCCGTTCCACAGGGCGTGCACGGCCACGCCCGACGCATAGCCGCGCCACATGTGCCGGGACTCGCCGGTCGCCCGCCACTGCCACCAGCCCATCGACACGAGCCCGCTCCCGAAGACGTGCACGGCGGCGCCCATGCTCCGGCCGAGCAGCAGCGCCGTCCAGGGCACGCCGAACCAGAGGGCGCCGGAGGCGTACAGGACGTTCTCCGCGACGGCGAAGCCGGCTCCGGCCGCCGCCCCGGCGACGAAGGCCTCACGCCGCGACCCGGGACGCTGCCAGCGGCCCCCCAGAGCCTTGCCGAACTCCTCGGTCAGCGGGGCGACGACCGCCACCTCGATCATCAGGAGGATCGTCCAGGGCGATCCGAGGATCTCGGTCAGCTTCGGGTCGACGCTGAGGGCGTCGAGGAAGTCCGTCGCCGCCTCGGCGAAGCCGAGCAGGAAGGCGTAGGCGAAGGCGAGGACGACGCCGTGGCTCACCAGGGCCACGGTGATTCCCACGACGGTCCCGCCGATGGCGGCCCGGACGGGAGCCTGCCCGCCGAGTTCCGCCCACACCCACAGGGCAGCGGCCGCCGGGAGCAGGGCGCCGACGAGCATGAGGGCCGGGCCGTTGCCCGGATCTGCGACGCCCCAGGAGATCGCTCCGACCGCGATCAGCGCAAGGCCGAGGGCTGCGAACCTTCGGTGCCTCATTCCCAGTCCTCCATCATCTCGCCGAAGCTGCCCATGACGACGCCCGACCTCGAGCGGTAGCCGTCGATGATCCCGACCGTGAGCAGTGCCGAGGTCCCCGTGCCGACCAGCATGATCCAGAACGTGGCCGAGGCCGGCGCCCCGCCGGCGGCTCCGACCGCCACCGCCATGACCCCGCCGACGCCGGTCACGACGAGGGAGGTGATGAACCGGCGGCGCATCTTGGTGACCAGGGACCACAGCAGGATCGCCACGGCGACGCCGAAGACGATGAGCGCCGACTCGACGCCCTCGATGACCATGTGCGCCAGCGGGCTGGCGACCAGCACCGCGATCCCGACCCACTCGGCGGCGAGGAGGGCTCCGGCATCGATGACGAGGGTCTCGTTGCGGGTCGTCCACCGGGCGATCTCCACCTCGACGAGCACCAGGATGCCGATCGGGATGGTGTACCAGAGGTAGCCGGTGGCGCCGCCGATGTCGGCGAGCCCGAGCAACCAGCTCCCGAAGGCGAGCACCGGCCCGAGGGTCACCAGGGTCGGCACCGAGGATCCGATCCCGACGGCGGTGAGGAGCGCTCCGACCGCGAGCATGGCCATCGCGAGCAGGGCGGTCTCCGGCAGGAGACCGAGGCCCAGAGCGATCGCCATCGCGGCCGACAGTCCGGCGAACACGCGGACCGGCGGAATCGGGGTGGCCGCGCCGCGCTGGGAGACGATCAGCTCGGCCGGGACGGCCGCGACGGTGGCGGCGACGGCGAGGTGGCCGAGCAGGCTGCCGTCGGGGTCGATCGCCAGCGCGGCGGCCGCCCAGGCGCCGACGGCCAGCGCTTCGGCCAGCGGCCGGGCCGCCTCCGACCGCAGGGGAGTGGCGACCGAGCCGATCGCGAGACTCAGGACGGCCAGCGCCACCGCGCCGACGCCCCACGCCTCGCGGGCGGCCCCGGGTGTCCCGGCGACGGGGATGGCGGCGACGCTCACCATCGATGCCATGGCGATCCAGGCCCAGATCAGGTGGACTCGGGTGATCGGCCCGTCGTCGGGGTCGGCGCCCGCCACTCGACCGAGCATCGCAGCCACGGCGACGACGCCTGCGAAGGCGGTGCTCGTCAGAGTCGATGCCTGGACCATGCTCCACTCGAGCCCGACACCCCCGGCGACCCAGGCGATCGGGACGAGCCCGACCGGCACGAGCCGGGCGACCGAGCCGATGATGGGTGCCGTCACCACGCTCGCGGCGCACACGAGGACCAGGCCGGCTGCGGGCAGCACGCCCTCGGGCCGGTCGGGTGCCTGGTGGACCCAGGCGATCACGATGGCCACTCCGGCGACGACCCACCACGACGCCAGCCACGCGTTCGTCAGCAGGGCGAAGCGGCGGGCGGCCGCAGCGGCCAGGGCGATCCCACCCGCGCCGATCGATGTCAGCCCGAGGACGGTCGCGGAGGTCCAGTCCTGCCAGGCGATGACCTCGATCCAGGCGATGCCGGTGGCGAGGGCGGCGAGGGGTTCGAGGGGTATTCCTCCGATGGTGCCGGTGATTCCGGCTCCGATGGCGAAGGCGAGCATGCCGATGGCGGGCCATGGGGAGTCGATGCCGGCCTGGGTGGCGATGGCTGCGGCGATGGTTCCGATGGTTGCCAGGGCACCGAGGGAGGCCGTCCATCGGATGGGGGCGTGCATCCGGTGGGCGACGGCGACTGCCAGGGCCAGGGCTCCGAACACGATCGCCGACATCTCGGTGGCGGTGATCTGGGTCCAGTCCTGCCAGGCGATGACCTCGATCCAGGCGACGCCGGCAGCCACCGCCGTGGCTCCCACGTAGCCGGCCCTCACGAGGAAGGCGGATCGCTCGGCCTCGACGCCGGCCCGAATCGCCGTGACCGCGAGGACGATGGCGGCGACGGGCGGACCGGCGGCGAATCCGCCGAACAGCGCGAGCAGGTTGCCGCCGTCACGCCATCGGGCGTTCCGTCGCCACAGTCCAACGGCGAGCCCGAGCAGGCCGAAGCCGATCCAGGTCTCCGGAACGGTCTCGACGACGAACGAGCGGCTCATCGCCAGGATGCCGATGACCGAAGCCACGGCCAGCGGCGGCACGTCCCAGCGGCTCCACGGATCGGCGCGGGTCTCCTCGGACTGGCGGAGGTCGAACAGCCATCCGGCCGCGACCAGGACGGCTGCGATGGCCGGGAGGATCCAGGCGGGCTCGAACGGGTCGGTGTCGACGAGCACCGAGGATCCGAGCGCCATGAGGGCCCAGCCCGGCAACGACGCGCCGCCGATGCGCAGGAGTGCGGCGACGCCCAGATAGGCGGCACCGACGCCGATCGCCCACCAGCCATAGGTCGCCGGGGCCCCCGTGAACACCGGGCCGAGGGCGATCGGCAGGGCGAGCGCACCGATGGCGACGGGGGCATGGAGGCGGCGATCCCTGATGCCCTCGTGGCGGGCGGGAGGACCGTGCCAGCGGCGATCGAGCAGGGCGCCGCCGATGAGCAGCCCCGCGCCCCAGGCGACGACGACGGTGTCGAGGCGCTCGGCGGGGATGCCCGCCCGGGACGCCAGGAGGGTGACGAGCACTCCCGACATCGCCCAGGCGAACCAGGTGAAGGCGGTGCGGCCCCGCCCGCCCACCAGCAGGCCGGCCACCGCGAGGGTTCCCGCCGAGGTGAT
>DATHYU010000331.1:0-7774 GCA_035458965.1 Acidimicrobiia bacterium
GGAGCGGTCGCGCGACGCCCTCGCCGCCGGCGGCGTGGACCATGTCGTCGTCGTGGGCGACGTTCCGGACGGCATCCCCGGGGGCGAACGCCGCCGCGACTCGGTACGCGCCGGCCTCGACGCCCTCGGCGGGAGCGCCGAGTGGGTGCTCGTCCACGACGCCGCCCGTCCGCTCGCGTCCGCCGATCTGGTGGGCCGGGTCATCGCGCGGCTGGTGGCCGGAGACGTCGACGGGGTGGTGCCCGTGGTGGCGGTTCGTGACACCCTGAAACGGGTCGACGGCGGCCGCATCGTCGAGACGGTCGACCGGGCCCCCCTCGTCGCCGCCCAGACCCCTCAGGGCTTCCGGGTGCGCACCCTCCTCGCCGCCCACGACGCAGACCGCGCCGACGCCTCCGACGACGCCCTCCTCGTCGAGCGCGCCGGAGGTACCGTCGTCACCGTGGAGGGCGATCCCGTGAACATGAAGATCACCTACGCGGGCGACCTCGCCGTCGCCGAGGCCCTGCTCGCATGAGGGTCGGCTGGGGCGTCGACGCCCACAGGTTCGGCGGCGACGGGCCGACGCTGCTCGCCGGTGTCGTGGTCGACCCTGGCCGCGGGGTCCTCGGCACGTCCGACGCCGACGTGCTCGCCCACGCGGTGGCCGACGGCGTGTTGGGCGCCTGTGCCCTCGGCGATCTCGGCCGGCACTTCCCTTCGTCGGACCCGCAGTGGGTCGATGCCGACTCGATGGGGATCCTCACCGAGGTCGTGGCCATGGCGGCCGCCGCCGGGTACGTGATCGGGTCCGTGGACGCCACGGTGGTCGCCGAGCGCGTTCGGGTGGCGCCCCATCGCGACTCGATCCGCGAGGCGCTGGCCGACGCCCTGGGCGTGGATCCGTCCGCGGTGTCGGTGAAGGCGACGACCACCGACGGGATGGGCTTCCTCGGGCGGGACGAGGGGATCGCCGCACTCGCAGTGGTCGTGGTCCGGCCTAGCTGAGGACCGCTGCTGCGACGTCCGGGGCGTTGGTGATGACGCCGGCGACACCGGCCGCTGCGAACCGTTCGATCTCGTCCGGCTCGTCGGTCGTGTAGACGATCACGGGAAGGCCGCGTTCGGATGCTGCCGCCACGATCTCGCGGTCCTTGCCGGGCGGGAGGTCCGCGACCGCGACGTGAAGCGTGTCGTGCGACACCGCGGCGTCGAGGAAGTCGGCGGGGTCCATGCCCTCGAACACGAGGTAGCCGGTTCGCACGGGCCCCGAGGCCCGTGCCCGTTCGACGGTGGCCGGGTTGAACGAGGACACCAGCGTGCCATGGGGCACCAGCGCTCCGATGGTCGCCGCCACCGTGTCCTCGGGGTCCCAGTCCGGCTCGAACGGTGAGTTCTTGATCTCGACGTTCACCCACAGCGGGTCACAGGCGGCGAGGGCCTCCGAGAGGGTGGGAACCCAGGCGAGGGACGCCCGCACGTCGTCGAAGGCATGGTCGACGAGCAGGCCGAAGCCGGGCACCGAGGCGTCGTGGTGCACGACGAGGACGCCGTCGGCGGTCCGGCGGACGTCGAGCTCGACGGCGTCGGCCCCCAGCCCGCCGGCGGCGGCGAAGGCCTCGAGGGTGTTCTCCCGGTGGCGGAGGCCGGCGCCCCGGTGGGCGATGATCCACGGCCGCTCGAGGATTCGCACGAGGCGGCAGCGTACCGGCCGCTGATACCATCGGGGCCTCCATGCGCGTGTACAACACCCTCGGACGCGCCCTCCAGGACTTCACCCCCCGTAGGCCCGGTGAGGTCTCCATGTACGTGTGCGGACCGACGGTGCAGTCGGCTCCACACGTGGGTCACGGTCGCCAAGCCGTCGCCTTCGACGTCATCCGCCGCTACCTGGCGTGGCGCGGGTACCGGGTCACCTACGTCACGAACATCACCGACGTCGAGGACAAGATCATCAATGCCGCCGCGGAGGAGGGGATCTCCACCGAGGAGGTGGCGGCGCGCGCCACCGAGCAGTTCCTCGACGCCTACGGGCGCCTCGACGTGCTGCCTCCCGATGCCCTCTGTTACGCGACCGCGCACATCCCCGAGATGCTCGGCATCATCGAGCGGTTGATCGCGCGAGGCCATGCCTATGCCGCCGACGGCGATGTGTACTTCGCGGTCCGGTCGTTCGACGGCTACGGGAAGCTCTCGGGCCGTGATGTCGACGAGCTCATGGCGGGCGCCCGCATCGCCCCGGGCGAGGCCAAGCGGGATCCGGCCGACTTCGCGCTCTGGAAGGGCTCGAAGCCGGGGGAGCCTTCGTGGGACTCGCCGTGGGGGCCCGGCCGGCCCGGGTGGCACATCGAGTGCTCCGCCATGGCCGAGAAGGAGCTCGGCTTCGGCTTCGACGTCCACGGCGGCGGGCTCGACCTCATCTTCCCGCACCATGAGAACGAGATCGCCCAGTCGGAGGCGGCGGCCGGCTCCGAGCCGTTCGCCCGGTACTGGCTCCACAACGGGATGGTGGAGCTCGGTGGCGAGAAGATGTCCAAGTCGACGGGGAACGTCTTCGGCCTCCTCGAACTGCTCGACGCCAACCGTCCCGAGGCGGTGCGCCTCTTCTACCTGCGCGCCCACTACCGGGCGCCCCTCGATTTCGGTCCCGACACCATGGCGGATGCGACGGCGTCGTTGGAGCGGCTCTGGGCGTTCCGGCGCCGGGCGGGAGCGGTCGACGCGGCTGCGGAGTCCGAGACGCTCGATGCCTTTCGGGAGGCCATGGACGACGACTTCAACACTGCGGGTGCCATGGCGGTCCTGTTCGACCTCGTCCGTCGCGGGAACACGCTCATGGACTCGGGGGAGGACGCGGAGCCCCTCGCCGTGGCCTACGACGAGATCGCCGGCGTACTCGGCATCGCCGAGACGGCGGCGGGAGTGGACGACCTCCTCGAGGCTCTCGGTGCGGTGGCCGCCGAGTTCGGGGTGTCCGCCGCCGGGGCCGAAGCCACGGTCGAGGGGCTCATCGCCCGTCGCGCCGATGCACGGTCGAGTCGGGAGTGGGCCGTCGCCGACGGCGTCCGTGACCGTCTCGCCGAACTCGGGATCGTCCTGGAGGATGGTGCCGATGGCACGCGCTGGCATCGGCGATAGCGTCGAGGGCATCCACGCCGTGGCCGCCGCACTCGCGGCCGGGCGGGTGACCAAGCTCGTCGTGGAGCGGCGCCGGGTGGAAGGGCTCGGTGACCTCCTCGATGCCGCCGACCGCTCGTCCGTGCGGGTCGAGACCGTCGACGACGTCAGGCCACTCGCCTCCACCACGACGCCTCAGGGTGTGGTCGCCCGGTGTCGTCCCCTCGACACCATCGATCTCCGCGATGCCGTGGCGGCCGTGACCCCGGCCTCACTCATCCTTCTCGACCATCTGGAGGATCCCCGCAACGTCGGGGCGATCGCCCGCTCGGCGCTCGCCGCCGGCATCGGCGCCATGGTGATCTCCCGGCACCGGTCTGCCCCCCTCTCCGCCGCGACGTTCAAAGCCGCTGCGGGGGCGTTGGAGACGTTGGCGGTGTGCGAGGTGTCCTCGATCGCCAATGCGATCGACGACCTGCGCCGGGGGTCGGTGTGGACGGTGGGCCTCGATGCCGACGGAGACCGGTCGTTGTTCGGGCTCGACCTCCTCGCCGATCCCGTGGGCGTCGTGGTCGGTGCCGAGGGCGCAGGCCTCTCCCGGCTCGTCAGGGAGCGGGTCGACGTCGTCGCGTCGATCCCGCTGGCACCCGGGGTGGAGTCGCTCAACGCCTCGGTCGCCGCGTCACTGGCGGTCTTCGAGGTCATGCGCAGCCGGGCCGGCTGAAGCGGCTGCGGTTCGACGCAACCGCCGGATCGAGGTCCGCATCACGATGACGCATGCGGCGGCCCACATGCCGAGCATCGCCGCGGCGAATCCGACGGGCCACGCGGCGATCCACGCGGCCGCGAACAGGCTCACGAAGCCGATCAGGAAGACGAACCCGACGGCGAACACGGCGCCGACGATGGCGAGCTTCCGCGGAACACTGCATCCGTTCGCCTGGCCGAGGCCGAGGAGGACGCAGGCCCCCAGCAGCCATTGCGGCGAGGAGTCCAGGCCGGTGAACCCGACGACGAGGCAGACGACGCCGGCGGGGATGAGGAATCGAGGCGTGCCGAGATGGTGGAGCGCAGACATGCCCGCACCATTCCAGAGGCGGGATCGGCATGGAACCTCTTTGACGGAGCCGGCGCCGGGACTCGAACCCGGGACCTACGGATTACAAATCCGTTGCTCTGGCCATCTGAGCTACGCCGGCCGACGGGCGTCAGCGTACCGACCGTTGCCGGGTCGAGAGGCGACTCCTGCACTCCGCCTCGGCACTCCCGGCCTCATCGCCGCTCGCCCTGTTGCGACGAATACGCTGCGGTCCTCATGTCGACCGGACTCCGCCGCAGCGAACTCGTCGGGCTGCTCTCGATGACGATGGCGCTCACCGCGTTGTCGATCGATCTCATGCTCCCTGCGTTCGGTGAGATCCGGGCCGCCTTCGCCATCGATCCCGACTCTTCGCAGGCGGCTGCGCTGGTCACGTCCTTCATGGTCGGCCTCGGAATCGTCCAGGTGGTGTACGGGCCGTTCTCCGACCGTTTCGGCCGCAAGCCGGTGATCTACGTCGGGTTCGCCGTGTTCGCCGCCGGCGCCCTCGGCTCGGCGCTCGCCCCGAGCTTCGGATTGCTGCTTCTCAGCCGCTTCGTGTGGGGCCTTGGGGCCGCCGGGCCGCGAGTGATCACGCTCGCCATCGTGCGCGACACGCACCGCGGCGACGAGATGGCGAAGGTGATGTCGCTCCTGATGGCGGTGTTCATCCTCGTGCCGGTGTTCGCCCCGGGCATCGGAGCCGTCATCGTCTCGGTCGCCCCGTGGCGGGCGATCTTCTGGTTCTGTGTCGCCTACGTCGGGGTCTGTGCCCTGTGGATGCTGCGTCTCCCCGAGACCCTCGATCCCCGACATCGCATCGAGCTCCGGTTCGACGGGGTCCGTCGAGCGGCGCTCACGGTGATCCGCCACCGCGCCGCGATGGCCTACGCCGCGGCGATCATGGTGATGTTCGGTGTCTTCGTCTCGTACCTGGCGACGTCGGAGCTCTTCATCGACGATGTCTTCGATCTCGGAGACCGTTTCCCGTTGATCTTCGGCGTGTTCGCCGCCGGGATGGGGGTCGCCGTTCTGTCCAACATTTCGATCGTCGGCCGGTTCGGGGCCCGGAGCGTCGTGCGGGTCGGGCTCGTGGGATACGTCGCGACGGCGTCGGCCCTCGTCGGCGTGGCGATGGCGAGCGGCGGGCGTCCGTCCTTCTGGGTGTTCGGACCCCTGCTGGGCGTCATGCTCGGCATGCACGCACTGCTGGTGCCGAACATGAACGCGTTGGCGATGGAGCCGATGGGCACCGTCGCCGGGACGGCGTCGGCTCTCATCGGCACCGCGCAGACCGGGGGAGGGGCGCTGCTCGGCAGCATCGTCGATCGGGCCTATGACGGCACCGTCCGGCCGCTGGCCGTCGCCTTCATGGTCTCCGGGACCGTGGTGGCGGCGCTCTTCGCCGTGGCCGGGCGTCTCTCCCCGGCGACGACACCGGTCGGGGGCCGGACCGGACCGGCGTGAGGTCGAAATCCTTCAATCCGTCGCGGGTGGGTCGTACGCTTCCCAGCGATGCTGCGAGAGCGCGAACTGGCCGTCCTCGACTTCGAGGGTTCGTGGTGGTTGTACCCGGGACCGAAGGACCGGGCGATCCGCGACTACCTGGGGATGAGCGCAAGCCGGTACTACCAGGTGCTGCGGAGGCTCGTCGACGACCCCGACGCCGAGCGACACGCGCCCCTCACCGTTCGGCGCCTGCGCCGGATCCAGGACGAGGCGCGGCTTCGACGACTCGCCCGCCGTCTCGGCGACCGGCCGGGCTCCTGACCTCGTGACCGCCCGGCAGTTCGGAGATGGCGTGCGGCGACTCGGCATCGCCGCCTGGAGCCTGCTCGGAACCCTGCTCCTGCTGTGGGCCTTCGCCTGGATCATGGGCCGGATCTGGATCATGGTCCCGTCGGTCGTGCTGGCTGCCGCCATCATCTACGTCCTCAACCCGGTCGTGCACTGGCTCCAGGAGCGGGGCATGGCTCGATGGATGGGTTCGTGCCTGTCGTATCTGGCGCTGCTCGCCGTCTTCACCTTGATCGGCTTCCTCATCTTCCCGTCGCTCGCCGATCAGGGCCGCCAGCTCGCCGACGACTTCCCACAGATCTACGACGACCTCGTGGCAGACCTCGAGGGCTTCGCCGCGGACCTCGGCTTCGCCGGTCTCGATCTGCCCGACTATTCGGAGCTGCAGCGCCGGATCGAGGAGGATGGCGGCGACTTCGTCAACGATCGGCTGCGGGAGATCACCGACCTCACCCTCGGCGTCCTCGAGGCCATCGCCCTGTTCCTGCTCGCGCCCGTCATCGCCTTCTACGTGCTGTTGGACCTCCCGACGCTGCGGGTCAAGACGATGGAGCTGATCCCGGATCGCTACCGGGACGAGACCGCCCATGTCGCCCGCCAGCTCGGCACCGCCGTCGGAGGATTCCTCCGGGGACAGGTCTTCGTGGCGATCATCGTCGGGATCATGACGAGCATCGGCTTCGGGCTCATCGGGCTCCCGTTCTGGCTGCTCATCGGGATGATCGCCGGCTTCCTCAACATCATCCCCTTCGTCGGTCCCTGGGTCGGCGGCATCCTGGGTGTCAGCGTGGCGGTGGCGACGACGGACCTGCAGACGGCGATCTGGGCAGGGGTGGTGGCGCTCTCCGTTCAGCAGATCGACAACCACTTCATCAGCCCGACCGTGCTGCGGGCGACCGTGCGGATCCACCCGGCGATGATCCTCCTCGGGCTCGTCGGTGGCGCCGCGATCTTCGGATTCTGGGGCGTGGTGCTGGCCGTGCCGACGATGGCCGTGGTGAAGATCCTCAGTGGCCACTTCTGGCGGACCCGGGTGCTCGGGCAGTCGTGGGAGGAGGCCTCCGAGGCGGTGATGGAGGAGAACGTGACCGCCGAGACCTTCATCACCCGGCGGCTGCGGCGCACCCTCGACGACGACGCCGAGGCCCCCGAGTCGCCGGACTGAGAACCCGCCGTACACTCGGCGCTCCAGTGTCGAGAGTCCGCCGTCTGCTGGTCGCCGTCTTCCTGCTGAGCGGCCTCACCGTCCCTGCCGCCGCGGCGGCCGACCCACTCGTCACGGCGGGCGACATCCTGCCCGGCGAGTGCACGCCGGAGTCGGTGGCGCCGTTCACCACCGTGGATTGCCGCTTCCCGCTGCGGGACACCGATCTGCGGGTCGATGCGCTCCGGGGCGTCATCGCCGACCTCAACGTCGTCTTCGACGAGCAGAACGACGAGCAGGTGGCCTGTTTCGTGGACGGCCCGGAGCTGGTCTGCCCGGAGATCCCCACCTACTACCTCGATGGCCGGTACACGGTCTCGCTGATCGTGGGTGCCGAGCGAACCGAGCCGCTCGCGAGCTTCGTCGTCGAGGACTGGGCCGAGATCGACACCACCTTCACGGCGATCGGGGGCGAGCCCCTCGTCTTCGCAAGCCGTCCCCTCGAGATGTGGGTCGACGACCTCTCCGGAGAGAAGGTATGGGCACTCGTCCGGGAGCGGGCCACGCTCCGCCCGGTCTCGGTCTTCGACATCGGCGAGCCCGATTCGGACGATTTCGTGCATCGGATCGATCTCTCGTCGCTGCCTCCGGGCCGGTAC
>DATHYU010000332.1:0-3074 GCA_035458965.1 Acidimicrobiia bacterium
GGCACCGCCCGGGCGACGGGCATCACCATCGACCCGGGATCGCCCCCGATCGTCGTGACCGAAGACGGCCTTCCGGTCTTCGCCATCGGCCCCCCGCGCTCCGAGTCCTCGCCGGCGTCGGCGGCGAGGGTCGACGACGGATCCCTGTGGTGGGTGGGTCTCGACGGCCGGCTCGTCCGGGAGAAGACCGGCGCCCAGTTCGTCTTCGAGGTGGGCGCGCTCGCCGACTCCCGCATCGCGATCCGTGCCGACGGGGTCGCTGCGGTCCTCGCCGAGCCCACGGACCGATACCCCCACGGCATCGCCGGCGACGCGATCGAGGCCGGCTCCATCGCCCTCGTGGAGCCCCTCACCGGCGAGGTCACCTCGTTCACCGTCGACGACGTCGCCGTCGTGGAAGGCACGTCGCCGATGTGGATCGACGCCGACGGCGACGGGCACGACGAGCTGCTCGTCACCTTGAGCGATGCGTCCGAAGGCGCCCGCCTCGCCCTGTTCGCAGTCTCGGGGGACCGCATCGCCGACGGTCCGCCCGTCGGCCTCGGGAATCGATGGACGCACCAGATCGGAGCCGGCCCCGTCGGCCCCGACGGGGAGTTCGAGATCGTCGCCGTCGAGACACCGCACATCGGTGGCATCGCCCGGTGGTACCGGCTGACGGACGGTGAGCTCCGGATCGTCGCCGAGTCCACCGGGGTCACCTCGCACGTGATCTACAGCCGCAACATGGACATGGCACTCATCGCAGACGCCGACGGGGATGGTGCCTTCGAGCTCGTCACGCCGACGGCCGACCGCACGCAGCTCACGGGCCTGACGCGCACCACCGACGGCGTGGAGGTGGCATGGACCGTGCCGCTCGACGGGACCCTCGTCACGAACCTCGCCGCCGGGCCGCTCGGCACCGGAGGCCTGGCGCTCGCGGCGGGCACGGACGCCGGCGTCCTGAGGATCTGGGAACCGTGAACCTCGTCGTCGTCGAGATCGCCCTCCCCCTGCGGTCGCCGATCGTGACCGCGTACGGCGAGGTCGGGGAGCGCCACACGATCCTCGTCGGCGTCGAGGACGGGCCGCTCATCGGGTGGGGGGAGGCCGCCCCGTTCCCGGGGGCCGATGCCGAGAGCACCGACGACGTCTGGCACGCCCTGGTCGAGGACACCCCGCTTCCGCCGACGGCGAGCGCCGCGCTCTCCACGGCCCTGACCGATCTCGCCGCCCGGCGGGAGGGGACCGCGCTCGCCGTCGGGGTGGGGGCGACCGGCTCCGCGCCGGTTGCGTCGCTGGCGATCGGAGCCGGTGACGTCGACAGGACGCTCGGCGACGCGGAACGCGCGGTCGAACTCGGATGCGGGGCGGTGAAGCTCAAGGTCGGCCCCGGCGACGCAGAGCGCATCACCGCCGTCACGGCCCGATTCCCCGGCCTCACCGTCGGCGCGGACGCCAACGGCTCGCTGTCCGACGAGGGCCAGGCACTGGCCTTCGAGCACGCCGGGGCCGCCTACCTCGAGCAGCCGTTCGACCCCGCGGCTCTCGCCGCCCATGCGCGGCTGCGCGAACGGACGTCGACGATGGAGGTGGTGCTCGACGAGACGATCCGCTCTGCCGCCGACGCCGAACGCGTCTTCGCCGCCGGCGCCGCCGACCGGATCTGTCTGAAGCCGGGACGCCTGGGCATCGACGCCGTTGTCGAGCTGGCGGCCCGCGCCGGCGCGCACGGTGTCGGCATCAAGATCGGCGGCATGTTCGAGTCGGCCGTCGGGCGAAGCGTCGTGCACGCGCTCGCAGGGCTGCGGGGCTCCCGCTTCGACGACGCCGCTCCCGACGGTGCGTACTTCACCGAGGACGTCGGACAGGCCGTCGGCGGCGGGGCGGGCATCGGATTCGACCCCGACGCCGACCGGCTGACCCTGCGCCGGGCCCGGGTTCCGCTGAGCCCCGGGCGCGGTACCGTTCGGGCATGAAGGCCGACGTCGAGGCGGGCGCCGATCCGGTCACACCACCCGGCGGGCGGTGGAGACTCGGCATCCTCACCCTCGTCGCCGTCGCCGCCGTCATGACCGGGATGCTGCTGTTCGGGAACGGGAGCGACGACGATCCCACCGGCCCGACGCTGCCCTCCGGTCTCGAGCCACCGGCGGGGACCCCCCGGAGCGGCCAGGCGGCCCCCGACTTCTCGATCACCACGTTCGACGGCGAGCCGTTCTCCCTGACGTCGCATCTGGCCGGGGACGGACGGGCGGTCCTGCTCAACCTGTGGGCGTCGTGGTGTCCGCCCTGCCGGGCGGAGATGCCGGTCTTCGACAAGGTGGCCGCCGACCGGGCCGCAGACGTGCTGGTCATCGGGGTGGCCGTCGACGACGCCCTGGCCCCCGCTCGGGCCTTCGCCGAGCAGATCGGGGTTCGCTACCCCCTCGCGTTCGACGCCGACGGGACGGTCGCCGCGAGGTACCCGGCGCCCGGCCTCCCGACGACGTTCATGATCAGCGCCGCCGGCGAGCTCGTCAGCGTCTCCTACGGCGAGCTCGACGAGGACGAGATGAACGCGCTCATCGACGAGGCCGGCGGCTAGGGCCAGATCACGGGCGCCAATGCGACCGCCGCCACGCCGACGACGACCGTGAGCGGCGCACCCAGACGGGCGTAGTCGCCGAAGCGATACCCCCCGGGGCCCCACACCATCGTGTTCGTCTGATAGCCGATCGGCGTCAGGAACGATGCCGAGGCGGCGAGCGCCACCACGACGGCGAAGGATCGCGGGTCGGAACCCGTCGCGGAGGCGGCGGCGATCGCGATCGGGAAGACGAGGACGGCGGCGGCGTTGTTCGTGACCACCTCGGTGAGCACGATCGTGGCGAGCAGGACCGCAGCGAGTACCGCCCGGTCTCCGAGAGGCTCGACGGCCTCGACCAGGCCCTCCGCCAGTCGATCGGCGAGACCGGTCACCACGATGGCACCGCCGAGGCCGAAGGATGCGGCGATCACGACGATCACATCGAGGTCGACGGCCTCTGCGGCCTCGCGCGGCGTGAGGATCCCGAGCAGGACGATGGCGAAGGCACCCAAGAGCGCCGCCT
>DATHYU010000333.1:0-2035 GCA_035458965.1 Acidimicrobiia bacterium
GGAGAACATCGCGCAGTAGCCCCTATGGGTTCGCTGCGGGAAGCCTAAGACTGCGGTAAGCGCGAAATGTGTCTTTCGGGTGGTCAGGGGCCGATGCGGAGCTCACGGGCCACGTCGTCGACGAGCTCGAGCAGATCGGCGCGCATCTCGGAGAGGTTCTGCCGGACGACGTCGATCGACTTCCCCACGTCGGTGAGGGCCCGTTGACCGGTCTTGAACCGCTCGGCCAGTGTGCGGATCCTCTGGACCCGCTCGGCCACCACGGTCACGTCCACGTCGGGTTCATGGTCGGATCCCCGGGTGCGGACGAGGGCCACCGCCCAGCGGACCGCCACGTCGAGCAGGGTCCCCTCGCCGTCGTCGACGACGAGGATCCGGTTGCCGAAGACGGCGAAGCGGCCGACCTCCGCGGGGAAGGCGTCCTTGCCGGCCACGCAGATCGCCGCGTCGGCGCCTCGATTCGACAACGCCTCGTCGAGCTCGGCGAGGATCCCGTTGCGGCCGGCCACCGTGAGCGTCGCCTGGTGCTTGGCCTCGACGACGATGCGGGCGCCATCGGCGAGGTCCATGACGAAGTCGCCGACGGTGCGCTTGGGCCCCAACGACCCGGGCACCGTGGACACGCGGTCGACGACACATCCGCCGACGGCCCTCGCGACGACACGGAGACGCTCCTCGACGACGTCCTCGAAGTCGAAGCCCTGGGCGGTTCCGCGCTCGGCCTCGAGCGCCCGGCCGTCCGTCCGCCCCCGGTCCTCGACGATGAGGTCCCGCAGCTCCCGGAACCGGCCCTCCATCGTCGCCTGGACGCGGGCGAGGCCCGAGCCGTCGGCGTCCGGGTCGAGGGCCGTCCGCAGCCGGCGCTCGAGCGCTCCGTCCGGCCCGAGGAGCTCGCCGAGGCGGGACAGGAGCGTGGTGGTGTGGCTTCCGGCTCGATCGGGATCGAGCCGCTCGAGGAACTCGTTCCGCCAGCTGGTGAACTCGGCGAGCGTCCTGGCGACGTGGGACGAGCGACGCTCGGGGTCGAACCCCGCGGAGAAGGCGTCGGCGCCGCGCTCGAGGAGCTCGGCCATCCGGCCCTCGGCCTCCTCGGTCGCCGCGTCGAGAGTGGCGCGGACCCGGCGCTCCACGGCGGCGACGTCGACCCCGAGGCCCATCGTGAGGAGCCCGCGAGCGCCGACCGACAGCGCGCGCCGGACGATGTCGGCATGCTCCGCGGCAGGGTGGCGGCGGAGGAGCTCGGCGAGAGCTGCGTCGTCGACGGTGAGATCGGTGACCGTGACCCGCTCCGTCTCCTGATCGACGGTGATGGCGGGGCCCACGGTCCCCCTGACTCCGGTCCCGGGTATGGCGTGAATGCTCATGTGACGAACATATCGACCGGGTGTGACACGATCGGGACCGCCTGGCGGCCTGCTCACCGAGGGTGGTATTCGCGACCACCCTTGGATGCTCCGGAACAGGGGTCGACTGTGCCACAATCACGGGTCATGGGCTCCGACCGTTCGACGGCCGCTCGCATCGCGGCGCTGACCCCGCTTCTCGAGGCCCTGCGGTCGTTCCGACTCGGTTTCGCCGGTGATGACGCCGAGGCCGCCCGTGTCGCCGTCGGGGATCTCCTCGAGTACCGGGTGATCCCCCGCTTGCGCGACCGGGAGGGCTCCCTCGTGATCGCCGTCGTCGGCGGGTCGGGCAGCGGCAAGTCGACACTCGTCAACTCGCTGGCCCATCGGGCCGTGTCGCCGGCCGGCCCGTTGCGGCCCACGACCACGGCCGCGCTCGCCTGGCACGGGGAACGCCTTCCCGAGCCCGCCCGCGCCCTGGCGGAGCGGATCCCGGTCACGCTCGAGGACGAGGGCCGCCCGCCACCCGACGGGCTGGTCTTCGTCGACACACCGGAGCCGTCCGCACACGCCGACGGGGTTCCGATCGCCGCCTCCGTCCTCGAGGCCGCCGATGTGTGCCTCTTCGTGGCGAGCCCCGGACGCTACGCCGACGCGGCGGGGTGGGAGCTGCTCGAGCAGGCGGCCCGGCG
>DATHYU010000334.1:0-7635 GCA_035458965.1 Acidimicrobiia bacterium
CGTACGAACGCGCCGGAGCCGGGAGGTAGAGGCGAATGGTCGTACTCGAAAGGGACGCGTCGACCGTGCCCGATCGGTGGGCGGCGATAACTACGCTGGCCCCATGGACCCGATCAGGCGTTTCCGGCGACCTGCGCTCCGAGCGCCACGGGCCCTGCTCGCCTGGGAGGGCTGGAACGACGCATGCGACGCCGCCTCGGGCGCCACCTCGTTCATCGTGGGCCAGCACGACGCCGAGCCCTTCGCCGTGCTGGAGCCGGAGGAGTTCTTCGACTTCCAGGAGCGCCGGCCGACGGTGGAGTACGACGACGGGGGCACGCGCCGCCTCATGTGGCCGGACACCCGCTTCTACGCCATCGAGCGAGCCACCGACGCCCACGATCTCGTCGTCGGGCTCGGTGAGGAGCCTGCGCTGCGATGGAAGACCTATGCGCGGTCGATCGCCCGCCTGCTCGCCGAATCCGACGTGGAGCTGGCGGTCACCCTGGGGGCGTACATCGGCGAGGTGGCGCACACGGTGCCCGTGCCGGTCACCGGCGTGGCGACCGACCCGGCACTCGTCGACGGGTTCCAACTCGATCGGTCGCACTACGAAGGTCCGACCGGGATCGTCGGCGTGACGATGGAGGCGTTCCGCGAGGTCGGCATCCCGGCGGTGAGCCTGTGGGCGGCCACCCCCCACTACCTCGCCGCCAACCCGAACCCGAAGGCCATGCTCGCCCTCCTGCAGCGCGCCGGACCGATCCTCGGCCTGGCCCTGGAACTCGGGGAGCTCGAGCAGGCCGCGGCCGAGTTCGACGAGCGCGTCGACGAGGCCATGGCGGAGAACGAGGAGTTCGTGGACTACGTGAAGCGGCTCGAGCAGGAGAGCGGGGCTCCCCACATCGATCCCACCGAGGCGCCTTCGTTGATCTCCGAGATCGAGCAGTTCCTCAGGGACCGGTAGGGCGACGCCCCGGGGACGGCGCGGCCTCTCGCGTTTCGCCGGTGCGGCCGGGCGATCGTCACGATGGCGACGTGCCGGATGCGGTCGTGGTGAACGTCATGGGCCGAGGCCACGAGATCGGGCCGGATCGGCGCGCCGGTACGCTCCGTCCATGACCCTCTCGAGCATCCTCCTCTGGTTCCACCTCGTCGGCATGGCCGTCTGGATCGGTGGAACGATCACCGTCGGAGCCATCGTCCCCGCCCTCCGCACGAGCGGCGCCTCGAGCGAGCAACTCCGCGCGATGGCGCGGGCATTCGGTCGGGCGTCGTGGACGGCGTTGGCCGTGCTCGTGGTCACCGGCATCTGGCAGATGGTCCGTGCCGAGGACGGTGCGATCTCCGAGGTCGCCTTCGGGATCAAGCTGATGCTCGTCGGAGTCGCCGGCTCGCTCGCCCTGCTTCACCAGATGACGGCGCGGACGGCGTCACCGGCGACACGCGGCATCGTGCAGGGCCTGATCCTGCTGGCCTCGCTGGGAGCCCTGGCCGCCGCGGTGGCGCTGTAGGCGCGCGCGACCGACTGGACCGACGAGTCGACGTCGGGCGGCGGCAGCCGCCGGAGCTACTTCTTCCGCTTGTGGCGGTTGGCGCGAAGACGCTTGCGATACTTGTGCTTCGACATCTTCTTGCGCCGTTTTTTGACGAGTGAACCCATGGATCCTCGAGAATCGGGAGCGGTACCGCCCTCTGGCGGGAACCCTAGGTTCGCGGGCGCGCCCGATCTGCGCAAGCCCAGACCTACGCTGGGTCGGCGATGAGCACCCACGACCCGCGGCCGGTGATCGGGGTCACCGGCCAGCACAAGGACATCCAGACGGTCCCCGGCACCGACCGGGCCGTCGCCGTCGCCGTGACCTACACGGAGATGGTGTGGGAGGCCGGCGGGCTGCCGGTCGTCCTCGTACCGGGTGATCCCACCACGATCCCGGTCCTGGCGGACCGCCTCGACGGTCTCGTCCTCTCGGGCGGGCCGGACGTCGATCCGCGCCTGTACGGCGGCGATCCGGACCATCCCAGCATCGAGGGCGCCGATCCGTACCGGGACGAGTACGAGATCGCGCTGATCCTCGAAGCCCGGCGACGCCGGATGCCGGTCCTGGCGATCTGCCGGGGCGCCCAGGTGCTCAACGTCGCGCTCGGCGGCACGCTCATCGAGGACGTCCCCACCATGGTGAGCGACGAGCTCGGACACGATCGCGGCGGCCCGGAGTCGCGGCTCGCGGTGCACCGGCTGCAGGTCGACCCCGAATCCGCCACCGCCCGGGCCCTCGGGTGCTCCTCGCTGTTCGTCAACTCCATCCACCACCAGTCCGTCCGCGACCTCGCAGCCGGCCTGCGCGCCGTCGGCCGGACCGACGACGGCGTGATCGAGGCGTACGAGCCCGAACACGGTGACGACTGGCCGATGATCGCCGTCCAGTGGCACCCCGAGTACCTGGGGCCCGCCGATCCCCCGTCGCTCGCGCTCTTCGCGGACCTGGTGGCATCCGCGAGCCGGTGATTCGGGTGGGGTAGCCTCGACACGCGCGACACGGAGGAGGTCGGATGACCGCCCGCATCACGCTCGAGGACAAGGTCATCGTGATCACCGGGGCGAGCCGCGGCATCGGCGAGGCCATCGCTCACGCCGTAGCCGCCGCCGGAGGTGCGGTCGTCCTCGCCAGCCGCAAGCAGGAAGGCCTCGACGCCGTCGCCGCCGCGATCGCGAGCGAGGGCGGGACGGCGATCCCGGTGGCGACGCACGTCGGCCGGCCCGAGGCGGTGGAGGCCCTGTTCTCCCGGGTCATAGACGAGTTCGGCAAGGTCGACGGGCTCGTCAACAACGCCGCCACCAATCCCTACTTCGGCCCCATGGTCGGCATCTCGGAGGCCGCCTTCGACAAGACCTTCGAGGTCAACGTGAAGGGACCGCTCTTCGCCATCCGGGAGTTCGCCGGCCGAGCCCGGCCCGGCGGCTCGATCGTGAACATCGCGTCGGTCAACGGCATGCGGGGCTCACCTCTCCAGGGTGTGTACTCCATGACGAAGGCATCGATCATCTCGATGACGCAGACCCTGGCGATCGAGCTCGGCACCGGAGGTCTGCGGGTGAACGCCGTCGCGCCAGGCCTCGTCGAGACCCGCTTCGCCCAGGCGCTCGTCGGCGACGACGCCATCCTCGGCCGCTATACGGGCCGCGCCGCGTTGGGCCGGCACGCCGCGCCCGACGAGATCGCCGGAGCCGTCGTGTACCTGCTCTCCGACGCCGCGTCGTTCACGACGGGTGAGACCATCGTCGTCGACGGCGGCTACGTCTCCAGCTGACGTGGATCTCGTCACGACGTTCCGGTCGGCGCGCCGGGACCCGGACGTCGTCGTGCTCGAAGGGTTCCACGCCTGCAAGCACGCCCTCCGCTTCGGGGCATCGCCGACCCGGCTCGTGTCGCCCGACCCGGACACGGTCCTGGGCCTCGCCGGGGAACTCGCGCCCGACATCCTGGAACGGCTGGAGACATTGATCGAGCCCATCACCGCCGCCGTCTACGAGGAGCTCGCCCCGCGGGCCCACCCAACGCGGCTGATCGGCATCGCCCATCGCCCGCCGGGCGCCGATCCGCTGGCCGCACCGGGCCGCGTCGTCGTCCTCGAGCGACCCCGCCGTCCCAACAACGTCGGGGCGGCGGTCCGCGTTGCCGCTGCGGCGGGAGCCGGCGGCCTGCTCGTGATCGACGGCACCGACCCATGGGGCCCGGAGGCGGTTCGGACCGGAGCCGGCCTCCAGTTCGCCCTTGCGGTCGGTGAGGCGGAATCCCTCGCCGACTCCGGCCGTCCCGTGGTCGTCTTCGACGCAGAAGGGGACCCGAGCCCGCTACTGCCCGACGACGCGGTCGTGTGCTTCGGGTCGGAGCGGTCGGGGGTGTCCCGGGAGCTCCGAGATCGAGCCGACCTCGTCCGTGCCATCCCGATGCGGCCCGGGGTGTCGAGCCTGAACCTGGCGACCGCGGTCGCCGCGGCTCTCTACCGTGCGGGCTCGTGAGCGGTCCGCCGGCTCTCGGCCCGGCCCACGGCCGGTGATGCCGGGAGCCTCCTCGCAGTCGCGTTCGGTCAGGAGGCCTCGACCTGAAAGCCGGTGTGGGCGATCTCGGGCTCGACGATCTCACCGGCGTTGCCGAGCGTCTCGGTCAACGCCGACCGGACCGCGTCGCGGCGATCGTCGGTCACCAGGGCCAGCACCGAGGGGCCGGCGCCACTCCAGGCCGTGTGGACCGCTCCCGCGTCGCGGGCAGCCGTCATGAGCGATCCCGTCACGGGGGAGAGGGCGGCCCGGCGAGCCTCGTGGAGCTCGTCTCCGGCCGCCTCGGCGAGGACCGCGGCATCGCCGGTCCGGAGGCCTTCGAGCAGGAAGGCGATCCGGGCGGCGGTCCGGGCGGCGACGGCCAGGGGCACCTCGGCGGCCAGCGCCTCGCGGGCGGCCCGCGTCGACAGGTGGGCATGGGGGACGGCGACGACGGGGTGGAGCGAGGGATGCATCGCGATCTGCCGCACGAGGCCCGACGGGGAGACCATCACGGCGCCCCCGAAGGCGGCGGCGGCGACGTTGTCGGGATGCCCTTCGACGGCGGCGGCGACCAGGCACACCTCTTCCGTGTCGATGGAGCCGCCCGTTGCCGCGCGCACCGCTCCGGCCACGGCGACGATGAGAGCCGCGCTCGACCCGAGACCCCGGGCGATGGGGATGTCGCTCACGATGTCGACGGCGTAGGGCCCGGACCCGGGGGCCGCCTCTTCGGCGGCAGAACGGACGAGGGCCATAGCCGCCTCGTCGGCGGGCCCGCCGTTCGACCGCAAGGCCCAGTCGCCCGACTCGGACACCGTCACCTGGCATCGGATCTCGAGGGCGAGCGCCAGGACGTCGAAACCGGGGCCCAGGTTGGCCGAGGACGCCGGGGCAGAGACCGTGATCACGTCTCCTCCCCCACCTCGACGAAGATTCGGGTCGCCTCGGGGACCGTCGAACGGATCGAACGCTCGACGTGATCGACGATCCTCTCCACCTCGTCACCGCTGAGGCCGTCCTCGACGGTGATGTCGAGGTTGACCAGGATCTCGTCCGGCCCGAGGTGCATGGTGAGGAGGCGCTCCACCGACTCGACCTCCTTGACCGAAAGGGTGGCCGAGCGGATGTCGGATCGCACGAGTCGTGAGGCGGACTCGCCGAGCAGCAGTCCCTTGGTCTCCACGGCGAGGACCCAGGCCGTCGCCGTGAGCATGACCCCGATGACGATCGACGCCGCACCGTCCCATTGCGACGCGCCGGTCACCTCGGCGAGGACGAGGCCGGCCGCGGCGATCGTCACGCCCAGGACGGCGACGGTGTCCTCGAAGAGCACCACGACGAGCGTCGGGTCCTTGCTCTCCCGAATGGAGCGCCAGACGGCCCGGCCGCCGCGACGCCGGTTGAACTCCTTGATCGCCGGCCGGAAGGCGATGAAGATCTCGAAGGCGGCGGCGAGGCCCAGCACGATCAGGTTGAGGACGATGCCGCCCTCGTGGTGCTCGGGGTGACGGATCCGCTCCCACCCCTCGAGGATCGCGACGACACCGCCGCCCACGAAGAGCACCACGGCCACCATGAAGGACCAGAAGTAGACCTCCTTGCCGCGCCCGAACGCGAAACGGACGGACGGGCTGAATTTCGACGCCGACGTCCCACGCAGCAGGAACAGCTGGTTGCCGCTGTCCGCGACGGAGTGGAAGCCCTCGGCGAGCATGGCGGTCGAGCCCGAGATCCCGGCGGCGACGAACTTCAGCACCGCGATGAGGCTGTTCGCGATGAGGGCGAGCACGACGACGCTGCGACTCTCGGAACCGGCCATGGGGGGCGAGTCTACGGCTGCTGCGTCCCGCCACCCCGCAGGGACTCCCGGAGGAACACCTCCATGCGCCTGAACCACCGCGCCGGGCTCCCCCACTCGGCATGGGTTCCCGGCATGAAGACGAGCTCCTTGGGAGGCAGGAACGCGTCGTAGAGATCGAGGGCCGACTCGCGGGAGAAGACCTCGTCGCGGTCCGCACACACCATGAGGACCGGCCGGGGGGCGACCGCGGGGGCCGGATCGGCGGGGTCGACGGCCGCGGCGCGCTCGAGCCACTCGCCGTCGAGACCGGGAAACCGCTCGAGGAACGAGACCCGGTTCGATCCGAGCACGACGAAGACGGCGGCCCCGATCCGCTTGTCGGCGGCAACGAGGTGGACGCCGTAGATGCCCCCCATCGAGACGCCGAGAAACCCGATCGGACGGCCGGGGAGACGCTCCTCGACGGCATCCACCAGCAGGCGATGGTCGGCGACCCATTCCGCCATGAGACCGGGGGCCGCCGACACCGTCTCGGGGACCTCCTCGCCGCCGCTCCGGTCGCCGTGGAGCGGCGCGTCGGCGCCGACCACGGTGATGCCCCGCCGTCCCCAGAGCCGCCCGGCACCGGCGACGTAGGTGGCGTGGCGGCTGTTGTCACGCCCGTGCCCGATGACGACCACCGGACCGGCGTCGTCACTGACGTAGGCCTCGGCGAGGACGGGCCCGCCCTGCGAGCCGGTGTACCGCCAGGTCTCGTGCACGTGGGACCGGCCGGGCTCGGAGGCGACGACCTCGGCGGTCACGGGAGCTCGCGAGCGTCCTCGGGTCGAACCGACCCGCAGAGCGCCACGGTGTCGCCGTCCCATTCGATGCGGATCTCCGAGGGATGGCCGATCTCGACCCCCTGCGTGATCACGGCCGAGCCCTCGGTCTCGCCTTCCGACCGGAGCACGGCGGCGAGCCCGGCGGCGGCACTCCCGGTCGCCGGGTCCTCGTCGACGCCGAGGCCCGGTGCGAAGAAACGAGCGCGCACGGCGTCTCCGTCGCGGGCGAACAGCATCGTCGCATCGCGTGCCTCGGTGGCGGCGAGGGCGCCGATGTCGGGCGTCGCCGAGGCCACGTCCTCGGCCGCGGCCGCCTGGACGACGAGATACGGGATCGGCATGTGGGCCCACCAGGCACGCACCGGCTCCGGAAGCCGGGCATGCGAAGCGATGTCCGACGCGTCGGCCCGGACGACGGTGGTGGCCATCGGGACCCGGACCGTCGCCCCGTCCCGATCGGCGGCGTAGGGGATGCGGCCGACGCCACAGACGAGAACTCCCGGGCCGCCGAGCACCCATGCCGAGCCCACGAGCGGGTGCCCGGCGAACGGCAGCTCGGTGGTCGGCGTGAAGATCCGCACCGCGACCTCGTCGACGTTCCCGTCGAGGAAGATCGTCTCCGAGAACCCGAGGTGGGCGGCGATCGCCTGCATCGAGGCGCCCTCGAGGCCGGCGACGTCGGTCACCACGCCGAGGTGGTTGCCGCCCTCCGCTCCCCGGGTGAACACCCGCACCACCGCTGCCGTCCTCATGGCGCCAGAGCGTACCGGTGGTTTCCGATCGGCCTCCGCCGCTGCGACACTGGGCTCGTGGCCGACTTCCTGGACCTCGACACGCTGCTCGCCCAGATGGTGCTCGCCCTCGGCGCCGCCCTGGTGCTCGGCAACGGCTTCGCCCTCGTCGCCGCCCGCCGCGGCGTGAGGCCGAAGGACGCCGACGGCGAGCTCCGCGCCGGCCGCGCCTGGTTCCTCCTCCCGGTCGGCCTC
>DATHYU010000335.1:0-2962 GCA_035458965.1 Acidimicrobiia bacterium
GCCCTCAGCGGAGCGGCCCAAGACGAAAACGGCCCGGCCCCCGGGCCACACCACCGGCCTGCGTGACCCGAACGCCCTCAGCGGAGCGGCCCAAGACGAAAACGGCCCGGCCCCCGGGCCACACCACCGGCCTGCGTGACCCGAACGCCCTCAGCGGAGCGGCAAATCCTGTCACAGGCGCTTGCGACGATGCCCGCATGGAGAGATCGATTCTTCGATCGAACGCATGTTCGGTCTAGGCTCTGGGAACGTGACCCTTGCTCGGCAGCGGACCTTCGACGATCTCGGTGCCCCGCTCATCGACGTCCCCTTCTGCATCCTGGACCTGGAGACGACCGGTGGCTCGGCGGCCGACTGCGAGATCACCGAGATCGGCGCCGTGCGGTACCGGGGCGGGGAGCGCGAGGGCACCTTCCAGACCCTCGTCAACCCGGGGGCGCCGATCCCCCCGTTCATCACGGTGCTGACGGGGATCACGCAGGCGATGGTGGTCGAGGCCCCCCGAATCGCCGAGGCCCTCCCCACGTTCCTCGAGTTCATCGGCGACGCCGTCATCGTTGGCCACAACATCCGCTTCGACATGTCGTTCCTGAACGCCGCCGCCGAACGGCTCGGCTACGGGCGACTCCCGAACCGGACCCTCGACACCATCGGCCTGGCCCGCCGGCTCATCCGGGCGGAGACCCGCAACCTGAAGCTGTCCACGCTCGCCGCCTTCTTCCGGTCCCCCACCACTCCGACCCATCGCGCCCTCGACGACGCCACGGCCACCGCCCACGTCTTCTGGGGACTGCTCGAACGTGCCGGGTCCATCGGCGTCACACACCTGGACGACCTGCTCACGCTCCCGACCGCCCGTGGGAATCCGTCGTACGGAAAGATCCGCCTCACCGAGGGCATTCCTCGCAAGCCCGGGGTGTACCTCTTCAGGGACCGCGACGGGCAGATCATCTACGTCGGCAAGGCGAAGGACCTGCGCGCCCGGGTCCGGTCCTACTTCTACGGGGACACTCGCAAGAAGATCGGCACGATGCTCCGCGAACTGGCGTCCATCGACCATAGGGTCTGCGAGACGGAGCTCGACGCCCTCGTCACCGAGCTGCGGATGATCGGCGAGCACCGGCCTCGCCACAATCGTCGGTCGAAGCCGGCCCGATCGCCCCACTGGGTGCGTTTGACCGACGAGCGATTCCCGCGCCTCTCGCTGGCCCGCAGCGCAAAGGACCCGGGGCTCCTGCTGCTCGGCCCGTTTCGGGGCCGTCACGGCGCCCAGGCGGTCGTCGAGGCGCTGTGGGACGCAACCCGGATCCGGCGGTGCACCGGCGCCCCGGCGCGCCGCTCCTCCCGATGCGCGCCAGCCCAGATGGGTCGGGCACTCTGCCCGTGCGACGGGACCCTCGACGAGGACGCCTACCGCGCCGAGATCGACGACCTGCGGAGGGCGATCGACGGGGACCCCACCCCGCTCCTGGACGGTCTCACCGGCCGCATCGTGTCGTTCGCCCAGGCGGGGCGGTTCGAAGAGGCCGCCTGGGCGCGGGACCGCCACCGCGCCCTGGCGCGAGCGCTCGAGCATCGACGGGCGTGGTCGGCGCTCCAACAGGCGGGCCGCATCCATGCGGTCGACGGCGACGGCGGCGAGGCCATCATCGACCGCGGCCGTCTGACGGCCGCGTGGTCGGGCCGCCGCGGCGCGCCCCTCGTGGCGCCGCCGGTGGAGCACGACTCGCTGCAGGCACCCGGGTCGGTCGCCGAGGCCGAAGAGGCGCGGCTCGTGTGGTCGTGGCTGATGGAGCCCGGCGTCCGTCTCATCGACGTCTCTGGGAGCGTCGCCCTGCCGGCCGCGCCGGTCCGCCATCTGGACCGAATCGCCGTGTAGCCACCACCGGCCGGGCCCCCTACCGGTGGCCGAGCCGGTCCTTCCGGCCGGGATCGTCGGCCGGCCCGGAGTGCCCGGCAGAGGAGTAGCGACCCGGGGACCGACCGCTACGCTCCGCCGGATGCGCCTGACCGTCCGCCCGGGAACCGACCCGGTCGCCCGCACCGACCCGACGATCCTTGCCGCAATGGGCCTCCCCGGCGGGGGCGTGGTCCGGGTCGGCCGCACCCACGTGCTGGTCCGGCCCGGCGACGTGCCCGGAGCCGCCACGATCGCCGTCGGTCCGAGGACCAGGGCCAACGCCGGGATCGAGATCGGGTCGACCGCCGAGGTCGTCCGGGTCAACCCGCCCCGCGCCAACCGGGTCGTGCTCTCCGACGACGGCGAGGACATCGATGCCCGCCATGCCGCCCGCGCCCTCCAGGGGCTGCCCGTGACGACCGGTGACCGGATATCGCTCGACCCCTCCTACGGGAGCCGTGAGGGCGACGAGCCGCCCAGCACGGTCGAGGTCCTCGAGGTCGTCCCCGGCGGCTTCGGCCTCGTCGGCGACGCGACCGTGGTCGGGCCGATCGGCGAGGGTGTCGTTCCCGGGACGGTCGCGCACACGGGGGGCCGGATCACCGGCGACTCGCCCACGACCGCCGAAGCGCTGCTCGCCGGCCTCGACGCCGAGCTCGACGTCATGACCGGCTGGCTGTCCCTGCTCACATCCGCCGGAAACCTCCCCGAGGCCTGGGGCCTCCCGCGGGTCGCCGGTGTGCTGCTCGCCGGGCCGTCCGGATGTGGCAAGTCCGAGCTGATCGCGTCGGCCGCCGCCCGCGCCGGCGCCTCCGTCGAGGAGGTGTCGCTCGATCTCGTCTTCAAGCCGGAGCGGCTCCTCGACGTCCTCGAGAAGGCTCTTCGCCGGGCGACGCCGCCGACGGTGCTCTTCATCGATCGGCTCGACGCCGTCGCGGGCGACGAGGGCATGTTCCGTACCCAGACGGCCGCCATCCTGCGCTGGTTCCTCGACGCGGTGGGTGATCGGCCGCGGATCGCCTGTGTGCTCGGGGTCTCGTCCCCGTCCTCGCTCGATTCCTC
>DATHYU010000336.1:0-2830 GCA_035458965.1 Acidimicrobiia bacterium
GGGCTCTCCTCGTCGAGGTGCAGGCGCTCGTCGCCCGCTCGGCCACCCCGCAACCGCGCCGCAGCGTGCGGGGTCTCGAAACCGCCCGGATCCACCAGGTGCTCGCCGTGCTCGAGCGGCACGGCGGGCTCGGGTTCGCCGGTCACGACGTCTACGTCAGCGTGGTCGGGGGGCTCAGGGTCCGGGATCCGGGGGCCGACCTCCCCGTCGCCCTGGCGCTTGCCTCGTCGCTTCTGCACGTCCCGATCCCGCCGGCCGCGGCGTGGGGCGAGGTGGGCCTGACCGGCGAAGTCCGGGCGGTGGCCCACGCCGAGCGGCGAGAGGCCGAAGCGGATCGGCTGGGTCTGAAGACGATCGCGCCGACGGGCAATGGCGGCGATCGGATCCGGGTCATCCTGGAGGCGTCGGGCCTGTAGGGCGACGCGGCGGCACGGACGGTTGCGTAGTAGCCTCGGTGCCCGATGCCCGAACGTGACACGGCCATCGAGGTCCTCCGGTCCCTTGCCCCCGGCACGCCGCTGCGCAACGCCATCGAGCTGATCCTGCGGCAGCGCTCCGGGGCGCTCATCGTGCTGGGCTACGGACCCGACATCGAGGCGCTGTGCACCGGTGGATTCCACCTGAACGGCGCCGACTTCAGCCCTGCCCGCCTTGCCGAGCTCGCCAAGATGGACGGCGCGATCATCACGGACGAGGCCGCCGAGGTCATGTATCGGGCGAACGTGCACCTCATTCCCGATCCGACGATCGCCACGTCGGAGACGGGGACGCGGCACCGCACGGCGGAGCGGGTCGCCGTCGAGACCGGGCGTCCCGTCGTCGTCGTGAGCGAGGGCCGGTCGACGGCGATGCTCTACATCGGTCGGACGAAGTACGAGCTGCGCAGCCCCACGGCACTGCTCGCCCAGGCGAACCAGAACCTCCTCACCCTCGAGCGGTTCCGGCGGCGTCTCACCGAGGTCGAGAGCCGGCTCACCCAGCTCGAGGTGGACGACATCGTGACGTTCCGGGACGTGGTGATGCTGATTCAGCGTGCCGCCCTCGTTCGCCGGATCGGACACGATCTCCAGCACTACGCCATCGAGCTCGGTGGGGAGGGCCAGCTCACGCAGCTCCAGCTCGCCGATCTGTTGACGGGCGTGGACGAGACCGCCGAGCTCGTCTACGCCGACTACGCCCGGCACTACCCGCCGCGCCCGTCTCAGCCCCTCGGGCTCGTCCAGGACCTCGACACCGAGAGCCTGTCGGACGCGTCGAGCGTGGCCTCGGTGCTCGACTTCGGTCCCCTCGACAGCCAGGCCCGCTCCCGGGGGTATCGCATCCTCGATCGCGTTCCCCGGCTCCCCGATGCCGTCAAGCACTCGCTCGTCGAGACGTTCGGGACCGTCCAGAAGCTGATCCATGCGTCGGCGGGCGACCTCGACACCGTGGAAGGCGTGGGCCGGACGCGTGCCCGCCAGTTGCGCCACTATTTCGACCGGCTCCTCGAGACGAGCCGGATCTGGGACATCGACGACGAATAGCCCCGTCGTGTGGATGTGAGGCCCCGGGTACACTGTGGTCTCCGCGACCCGGAGCCTCGCTTCCGAATGGCCACGAAGAAGACGTCGTCATCCACGGCGGCCCCCGCCAAGAAGCCGTCGCCCTCGAAGAAGAAGGGCTCGCCCTTCGCCGTCGGCGACAAGGTGGTGTATCCCCACCACGGCGCAGCGACGATCGTGAAGAAGGAGAAGCGGGTTCTGGACGGTTCGAAGATCGACTACTTCGTGCTCGAGCTGGCCACCGACCAGCTCGTCGTCCGGTTCCCCGTCGACAAGGCCGAGGATCTCGGCGTTCGGTCTGTCATCTCCAAGACGGCGGCCCGCAAGGTCTTCGCCACCTTCAAGGACGAGCCCGAGGAGGCCGGATCCAACTGGTCCCGCTGGTACAAGCTGCTGACGGAGAAGATCAACAGCGGCGACATCTACCAGGTGGCCGAGGTCGTTCGGGACCTCACGTACGCCCAACAGACCAAGGGAATCTCGCCGGCGCTCAAGCGGATGCTCTCCAAGGCGCGACTGATTCTGTCGAGTGAGCTTAGGTTCGCCCTCGATTTGACCGAGGAAGATGCCATGAAGCGACTCGACCGCGCCCTCCCCAAGGTGGAGGCCGCCGAGGACGCGTAGGCGTGTCCTGGCTGCCCGACCTCGGTGTCTCGACGATCACGGCGCCTCCCGCCGGCGTTGCGGCGCGTCCGGAGGACGTCCGATGATCATCGAGATCGTCCGGCTCATGGTGACCCTCGCCACCACGGCGGTCGGGTTCCTCGTGGGCCGCTCGTTCCTGGCGGGCCCGCTCGGGTTCGATCCCGACGCCGCCGTCGTGCTCGGCTCGGTGCTCGGCGCCGGTGTCGGCTACGTGGGCGGCGGCCTGTTCGGGCGTCTCACCGGCCGCGGGCTGGAACGGGCACCGCGCATGGTGGAGCGGGCGACCGGCCCGCAGCTCTTCGCAGGGGCCTTCGGGGTCCTCCTGGGCGTCGTGGTGGGGGCCGTGCTGTCCGGGCCGATCATCGTCCTCACCCCCGGCGTGGTCGGCTGGCCGATCGGAGCCCTCGTGGTGCTGCTGTCGGCCGCGTTCGCGGCCCGCATCTTCTCGGCACGGGCGAACGATCTTCTGGCGGCCGCCGGGCTGCGGCCCAAGTCCCTGAACCCGCGTCGTGGCGGCGGGTACGTCCTCGACACCTCGGCCGCCATCGACGGGCGAATCCTCGAGCTGTGCCGGACGGGCCTGGTCCGCGGCGAGGTGTGGGTTCCTGCCTTCATGCTCGGAGAGCTGCAGGCGATCGCGGATT
>DATHYU010000337.1:0-3158 GCA_035458965.1 Acidimicrobiia bacterium
CGAGGATGTCTTCGCCTTCTGCCGGGCCAGCCAGACCGCTTTCGACGCATCGGGAGGGCCCCGGGAGACGATGGCGGACATGCCCTGGCTCCCTTCGGACATGACGGAGCGCGTCGCCGTCGCGTTCGGTTGCCCGCCGGCCTCCTAGCCGGCGTCGTCGCCGAAGAGGGCCCGCATCGCCTCGCGGTGGGCGTCGCTGTGGTGGGTGATCGCCTGGAAGGCCGCCGTGGCGTCGAGGAAGGCGTCGAGGTCCGTGCGCTCCGCCATCCGGAGCAGGCGCTTGGCCAACCGGACCGCGTTCGGGGGCTTGGCGGCGATCGTCCCGGCGAGCTCGTCCACGCGGGCCATGAGGTCGTCGTGGGGCACGACCTCGAGCACCAGGCCGATGGTGAGGGCCTCGGCGGCCTCGACCATCCGTCCCGTGAGCGTCAGCTCCACCGCCCGCTGGTGGCCGATCACCCGGGGGAGGAACCACGATCCGCCGTCGCCGCTCACGATCCCGAGGTTCACGAAGGGCTCGGCGAAGCGGGCCCGGTCGGAGGCGATCCGCAGGTCGCACATCACGGCGACGTCCATCCCGGCACCGACGGCGACGCCGTTGACGGCGGCGATCGTCGCCACGTCCACACGGCTCAGGGTGCGGGGGAGCCGGTGGATCGAGGCGCGATAGCCCTCGGCGATCGCATCGGGGTCGCCGGCGAAGAGCCCCTCGCGCGACCGCATCTGCTTCACGTTGCCGCCGGAGGAGAACGCCGGGTCGGTGCCCGTGAGCACGAGGACCGAGACGGCCGGGTCGGCGTCTGCGGCCTGGATCGCGGTGTCGAGCGCCTCGATGGTCTCGATGTCGGAGATCGCATTGCGCGTCTCGGGCCCGTCCAGGGTGATGCGGGCGACCCCGTTCGCCGTCTCGGTGAGGACGCGGGTCATCGTGGCCCGTCGAGGGTCCCGCCCCAGAGGGTCAGGGAGGTGCAGTCGTCGAGCTCGCGGACGGGGGGCTCGGCGCCGGTGAGCTCCTGCATGCGGATCTCGATGGCCCAGACCTCGGTGCCCACGTTGACGTGGCCGCCGAAGGCCCGTCCATCCGCGTCGGCGAGGGCCATGTGGGTGTGGACGAAGGGTGACCCGTCGAGGAGCGACACGTTCCCGACTCCTGCGAGCACCTCGAGGTGCTCGTCGATCGTGAAGTCGCGGTACTCGCGGGCTTCCTGGTCGTAGTAGCGCAGCGACGCCCGCCGGACGGCGCCGAGGTACTCGACCGTCGCCACGGTGATGCCGTGCTCCGTGGCGTAGCGCGTGATGCCCTCGAGCAGGTCGTCACCGGTGGCGAGGCGGATCAGGTGGATCGGACCCGGGGTGTACGTCCGCGCCCATCTCATCGCCCGGCCGCCTGCACGAGGAGCTTGGCGCGTTCGGGGTGCACCCGGCCGCCCGGCACACCGCCCTCTTTGACCGCGGTACCCACGATCACGGCATCGCACACATCGAGGACCTCGGCCACGTTGCCGGGGGACGTGCCCGAGCCGGCGACCAGCGGCGCGCCCGGGACGGCCTCCTTGACGGCCCGGGCGTCGGCGAGATCGAGGGCGTGACCGGTGCCTGGACCGCTGACCACCAGGGCATCGGCACCCGACCGCTCCCAGGTGTCCCGGGCGGCATCCGAGATGGTCATGCCGGGGGCCGGGACCGCGTGCTTGACGAAGACGTCGGCGAGGACGGCGACGTCGGACCGCAGCGCGGCACGGAGCCGGGCGAGCTCGGCGGCCTTGCCCGTGATGGGTCCCTGGTCGGTCCACATCGTCCCGGACAGGACGTTGACCCGGATCATCGACGCGCCGGTGGCGGCGGCGATCGCCAGGGCGGCGAGCGCGTCGTTCCGGAGGACGTTCACGCCGACCGGCAGGGGCCCGGCCGCGTCCCGGACGGCGAGCACGCACCGGGTCATGGCTGCGACCGTCGCGTCCGGCACGTCGTCGGCGTAGAACGGCGCGTCGCCGAAGTTCTCCACCATCACGGCGTCGAACCCGGCGGCTCTCAGCACGGTGGTGTCGGCGACGGCGGCGTCGACGACGGCGTCGAGGTCTCCGTCGAAGCCCGGGGCGCCGGGGAGCGGCCCGAGGTGGACCATGCCGACGATGCGCGGGATCACAGGTGCGCTCGTGCCACCTGCAGCGCGGTCTCGGCGACGGGACCGATGGCCGTCAGGTTCTCGGCGTCCTTGGCCTTCATGCGTCGCACGACGACGCGGCACCAGTCGGAGGCGTTGCCGCGGACGATGTTTTCGGCGTCCTCGGGCCCGTAGACCCAGCGGGCGTATCCCGGCCCGACGAGCTCGACGCGCACCGGTGTCGAGTAGTCCTCGCCCGCCTCCTCGAACGCCCACCGCAGCGTGAGCCATCCGAGCCGGGCGATGTGGCGGAGCCGGGGTGTGTCCTCGATCTCCTTGTCGAGGGTCGTCAGGATGTCGAGGCCGTGGGCCCATGTCTCCATGATGCGGGTGCTCGCGAAGGTCATCACGCTCATGTCCCCGAGGAACCACCGGACGCGATCGGATCGGGAGCTCCGCGAAAGGGCGTCCACGACGTCGGCCCGGCCGTGCCGCCACCACTCGATGATCTCCTGGGGGCGCCGGCCGCGGTTCTCGGTGACGCCGGCGGCGATGTAGGCGTCGAGGTCGTCGAAGGCCTCGGCTTCCTTCAGGAAGTCGAGATCACCCTGGAGCGCCTTCGCTGCCCGCTCCTCGGACCAGGCGAGGTGGGCGATCGTGTCCTGGACGTTCCAGCCCTTCACCGGTGTCTTCGCCTTCCAGTCGCGGTCGGGCGAACGCTGCAGCGACTGGTCGAGGTACTGCTGCTCGGCTACCAGGTCGGCGAGGATTTCGCGCATGGGCGCACCAGGGTACTAGCTGCAGGAGGCGCCTACGCCGCCGGAGGGGCGGGAACCGTGTCGTTCAGCGTGTCGATGAGTGCTCGTAGCCGGCCGAGATTTCGGCGCGTGAAGTGGAACCGGATGCGCGCCAGCTCCGGCACGTCGTCGTCCTCGATCTCCTCGTCCGTTGCGGTGATGCGCTCGAACCGCCCATCGACCACGAGGTCGCCGTATTCGTCGTTGATGCGCTCCATGACCTCGTCGGTGGGCTCGTGCCGGAGGCGGAGCACGAG
>DATHYU010000338.1:0-3856 GCA_035458965.1 Acidimicrobiia bacterium
GAACTTGTGCATGACGATCGTGCGGCCGCCCTTGCCCGTTCGCGTCTGGGTGAACATGATCCGGGAGCGGGGGTCGTCGATCTTGATCCAGAGGGCGCACAGGACGGCGACCGGGACCCAGATCGGGGCGGCGGCGAGGACCAGGGCGACGTCGAGGGCCCGCTTCGCGATCACGTAGGGGCGTCCGCGCAAGACGGCGTTCTCCGGGCGGATGCGGTCGACCCACTCGTGTCCGGACCACAGGACCGGCCGGATGGCGGAGGCGGTCATGAGAGACCCTCCACGGCGCGCAGCTTCGGAGCGACCGTCGTCGGGACCGAGAGATTCTCTTCGGCTGCGGCCACGAGGGCTTCGAAGCTGAAAGCGGTGTCCGGGAAGGTCGCGCTCCCGGCGTCGACCTCGACGGCGGCGGCACGGGAGGCCTCACGGATGCGTTCGACGACGTACTCGGCGCCCTCGGGGCCGGTCTCGGGGCTGAGGACGACGAATCGGCCCGTGGCCTCGTCACGGAAGACGAGGTCGCTGCGCCGGAGACGCTGGGCCATGGCCCGGGACAGCTTGGTCGCCACGTACCGCTCTCGGAGCGCCCGCTGGACGTCCTCGGCCGCCCTCTCGACGGCGAGCTCGATGCTGGCAGGACGCGGGGCGACGACCGTCACGATGAGCGGTCGATCGTGGCGGCGGCTGCGCGCCATCTCGGTGAGGATCTCGCTGGCCGCCTGGGGGCTGTCGAGGGCGAGCGAGCCCGGCTCGCCGAAGACGACCGTGCCGAGCGTCTCGTCGATCTGGTCGAGGCCGGCGGCGATGCGATGGGCAAGCCCGGCGGCGAGCATCACGAACGCGGTCTCGGTGACGTGCACGTAGAGCGCAAACGGTCGGATCCCCTCGCCGATGAGCACGGTGATGACGACGTGCACGACGAGGGCGATCGTCACCGTGCGCGACACGGTGGTGCGCCGCAGGCCGACGAGGCCGAAGGGGAGGGCGATGACCCCGAGGGCCACCAGATACGCGGAGGTGGACACGGCGTTGCCGCCATCGCTGGCAAGCCCGAATCGATCGAGCGTCAGCGCGGTCGTGAAGAGGGTCAGCAGCCCGATCAGGGGCCGGCGAATCTGTGTCATGCCTTTCCTCCTCGGTGCCGTGCCGTGCCGTGACGACGGCACGGTCCAGACGTAGGCCCTCGAGACCACGGAGCGTCGCCACCGCGCCATCGGCGTCGGAAGGGCGAGCACTCACCGTGGCCGCTTGGCCTGCCTCGCGTCTCCTTGTGTGTCGGTGCGGAGGGCGGTGGGCTTGACCGGATTGTCGGTAGCATCCACGCCCGTGGTCACCGTCGCCGACGTCCTCACGGTTCTGGAGGATCTCGCTCCCGAGGCGAGGGCTGCTTCCTGGGATCGCGTCGGGCTCCAGATCGGCGACCCTGCCGCCCCGGTGACCCGCATCGCGGTGTGCCACGAGGTCACACCGGCGACCGTCGATCGCGTCGTCGGGGACGGGGTCGACCTCGTGGTCGCGTATCACCCGCTCCTCTTCCGCCCGACGACCCGCTTCGTCGCCGGGCCTTCGGCTACCGGCCGCGCCTTCCGACTGGCTTCCGCCGGCATCGCGCTCGCCGTCGCCCACACGAATTTCGACGTCGCCCCCGGCGGCTCCGCCGATGCCCTCGCCGAGGCCGTCGGCGTCCGCGACGCGCGCGGGTTCGGCCCGGTGTGGGGCGCCGGATCGGTCCGGATCGTCACCTACGCGCCGTCGGAGGCCGTCGAGTCGGTGACGGCCGCCATGGCCGATGCCGGTGCCGGGCGCCACGGCGCGTACTCGGCATGCTCGTTCCGGGGCGAGGGTGTCGGGGCCTTCACCGCGTCCGAACACGCGTCGCCGGCGACCGGTCGCGCCGGGGCCGTCAACCGCGAGCCGGAGGTGCGAATCGAGATGGCCGCCCCGGCCGGATCCGCCGATCGGGTCGCAGCCGCCCTGGTGGCGGCCCATCCCTACGAGGAGCCCGTCTACGACGTCCTCGACCGCCGGGGCGAGGCAGGCTTCGTCGGCCGGGTCGGCACGCTCGCCGAGGCCGTGTCCGTGGACGACTTCGCCGCCCGGGTCCACCGTGTGCTCGGCGGCGTCGTCCGCATCGCAGGCTCGGGAGAGGTCCGGCGGGTGGCCGTGGTCCCGGGCTCCGGCCGGGACTTCCTCACCGCGGCCCGCGGCGCCGGAGCGGAGGTGATCGTCACGGGTGACGTGGGCCACCACGCCGCTCGTGAGGCCGTGGAGGAGGGGCTCGCCATCGTCGATCCCGGGCACGCGGCGACCGAACGACCCGGTGTGCGGAAGCTGTACGCTGCGATCGCTGCGGCGGTGCCGCCCGCCGTCGGCCTCACCGACGACCCCGACCCGTGGAGGTCCCTCTGATGGAGGAGCTGAAGAGCCTCGAGGACCTTCTCGAATTGCAGGGTGAGGACTCCGCGATCGACCGGCTGCTCGAGCGTCGCCAGCACCTGCCGGAGCTCGACGACTACAAGGCCGCCCATGCACGGGTGGCTGCTCTCGAGGCCGACCGGGATGCCCTTGCCGATCGCATCCGGCAGGCCGAGCTGGGCGTGGACAAGGCCGAAGGAGAGCTCGAGATCAGCGAGATCAAGCTCACCCAGGAGGAGCGGCGTCTCTATGCGGGCGGCCTGAGTGCCCGCGATGCCGAGCACCTCCGTCAGGAGGTCGAGATGCTGCGCCGGCGGATCTCCGACCGGGAGGACGAGGTGATCTCGCTCATGGAGGAGCGCGAGCAGGCCGAGGCCGAGGCCGAGGACGTCTCCGGTCGGCTGGCGCCGGCCACAGAGGAGAGGAACCGCCTGGAGGGGATCATCTCCGAGACGTGGAAGGAGATCGACGGCGAGATCGCCCGCCACGAGGCCCGCAAGGGCGAGATCGCCCCGATCGTCCCCGACGACCTCATGGAGCTCTACGAGGAGCTCCGCGATCTGAAGACCGACGGTGTCGGCGCCGCCCGGCTCGCCGACGGGGTGTGCGGCGGATGCCATCTCCGGCTCTCGGCGGCGGAGCAGTCGCAGGCGATGAAGGAGTCGCCGCCGCGATGCATCCATTGCCGTCGCATCCTCGTGCGCTGAGTCGCTCGTGGTCCTCTGGCATCTCGGCGTCACCACGCTCCTCGTGCGGTACGTGTTCCGGGACCCACGCATGGACCTCCGGTGGGTGCTCGTCGGAAGCCTGCTCCCGGACCTCGTCGACAAGCCGATCGGCTCGGTGCTCTTCAACGAGCAGCTCGGCTCGGATCGCCTCGTCGCCCACGCCGTCGTGTTCCCGGTCGTGGCGATGTTCGTGGTGCTGGTCGCAACACCCCGGGGGAGCGCACTGCGAAAGGGCCTCATCGGCGTGGTGATCGGCGCACTGTTCCACCTCGTCCTCGACGGCGCCTGGGCGGACCCCGAGGCCTTCTGGTGGCCGTTCTTCGGGCTCGGGTTCCCCCTGCGGCCGGACTCGGCGATCGGGCCCCTGCTCGGGAGGATGGTCGCAGATCCGCTCGTGTGGGTCGGGGAGGCCGTCGGGCTCGCGTACCTCGTCGTGCTGTGGCGCACCCATCTCTCGGAGCCCGGATCCGTGCGGGGATTCCTACGCGACGGCCGGATCCCGATGCCCGCGGCGGGCTCGTCGCGGTGATCAGCCGTGGGCGGAGGCGCGGGTCTTGTTGAGCATGCGCATCACCATGACCACCAGGAACCCGGCGAACAACTGCCGGAGCAGGGCCGCGTCGAGCGACAGGGCGACCTGAGCGCCGGCGACGCCGCCGAGGACCCCTCCGATGCCGAGGATCCCGCCCAGCCGCCAGTCGACCCGGCCTGCT
>DATHYU010000339.1:0-4218 GCA_035458965.1 Acidimicrobiia bacterium
CGATCGGTACGCATCCTCTCGACCTTCCTTCCGGTCGCCGCGGGGCGACCGGACCCTCCGACGATCGACTCGGGGGAATCGCTCCCGCTCGTCGACGTCGCACTCGTCGCTTCCATGTTCCTTCGGGTGAACGGGCTCATCTCGGTGTCCATGCTCCGCATCATGGGCACACCGTACGGACGCCCTGTGACAGATTCGGGCTCCCGGGAAGCGGCGTGCGGCCCCGGCGATCTCGCGGACCTCTGACATCGGTCCTCCTCTCGACGGGCTCCGCACCGCGCCCCCAGTGTCATCGGCATCGGGCGCCGCGCCCAGGGACCAAAGCCACAAAATCACAACCATGTGATTCGGGTCCCGGCGCACCCGGCGCGCATGCTCGTCGCCGGCCTCCGCGCCACGCGACCTCCGTGCCCCGCCCCGTGACCTCGGGCGGCGTGGAGGGTCGAGGAGCCGGGAGGGTCAGGAGATGAGCTCGGACACGTCGGGGATCCCCGATGCACCCTCCCCCGCCGCGAGGCGGCGTCCGATCTCGAGAAGCAGGTCGTCCTTGGGGACCGGCCACGCCCAACGGTCGACGCCGAAGCGGACACCGACGATGGCCCCGACCATCCCGGCGACCGTGTCCGTGTCCCCGCCGAGGCGAACCGCCGCGCGAACGGCCTCCTCCGGCTCCGACGCCGCCGCCGCCAGCACGAGCGCCGAGACCACGGAGGCCGGGGCGTAGGGATGGGTGCCCGACGCGAGCCGGAGGTCCGCGGTCTCGGCGGCACGCCGACCGACCGACTCGGCCATCGCCTCCGCAGTGGCCCCCAACTCCCCGACCGCGGCCCGGATCGCCTCGCTCATCGTGTGCCAGCGATCACCGGCCGCGAACCGGAGGCCGTGATCCGCGAAGAGCCGGTGCTCGGCGTCCGTGACGGCGTCCGCGGTCTCGACGAGCAGGTCCACCCCGTCGAGGCCGGCGCCGGCGAGGCGGACCGCGGCGGCGACCGCGACCCCCGCGGCGACACCGCGGGGATCGGCGTGGGTCACCAGGCCGGCGGCGATCGCCTCCTCGACGAGCCCGGGGAGCGGGGATCTGATCCCGATGGGGGCCGACCGCATCGCCGCCCCGTTGCCGGCGGACGGCTGGGGGGCGCCGCTCTCGAGGAACCGGGCGAACCCGGGGCCGATCCCCCGGTGTGGGAGGCCTGGGGCTCGCAGCTCGGCGCCGAGCGCCACGCCGTCCACCCGGCCGCGCACGAGCAGATGCCTGGCGACGACGAGCGCCTGCTGGGTGTCGTCGGTCCAGCGGGTTCCCGGCATGGGCAGCGACGGGAGCATCCGGGAGGCGGTGGCAGGATCCGCCCCCTCGACGCCGGCACCGAGGACGTCGCCGGCGGCCAGGCCGAGGAGGGCGACGTGGATCACGCGCGGAGCAGGGCCATGACGGTCTCGTCGGAAACCGGCGCGAAGTCCTCGTACCACCGTCCCACCGCTCCCAGGCGATCGGGCTGCAGCGGGCACACGACCTCGTCGGCCTCGAACGCGAGGAGGTCGACGGCCTGGGGCGCCCCGACGGGTGCCCCGACCACCAGCAACTCGGGATCGAGTGAGCGGACGTACCGCAGGACCGCCCGCAACGTCGCGCCGGTGGCGATGCCGTCGTCGACGACGATCACCCGCCGATCGGCGAGAACGAGCTCCGATCCCCCGCGGTAGGCCAGTGTCCGGCGGCGCAGCTCCTCCGAGGCCGCAGCCACCTGTTCTGCCACGTCGTCGGGCGTCACGCCGAGCCGGGACACGATCGAGTCGTCGAGGAGGGCCCGACCGTCGGCGGCGACCGCGCCGATGGCCAGCTCGGGGCCGAGGGGGGCGCCGATCTTCGCCGCGACGACGACGTCGAGGTCCCCCTCCACGGCCCTGGCGACCTCCGAGCCGACCACGACGCCCCCGCGCGCCACGCCGAGCACCACCGGCGAGGTCCCGGTGTGGTGCCCGAGGGCTTCGCCGAGGGCCCGTCCCGCTTCGATGCGATCCCGGTAGCCGGGGTTCATCCTGGGGAGCCTACGTCGTCGCCGGCGACCTTGGACGCCGGGGCGGCGGGTACGCTCGGTCGGTGCGGCGCCTCGTCCTCATCGCCAATCCCGTCGCCTCCGGGTTCACCGCCTCGTTGCACCGCGAGGTCGTCGCGACCCTCACCGGTCCCTACGACGTCCAGCCCGTGTGGCCGAACAGCGCCGCCGACGCCCGTCGAGCGGCCGCGGAGGCCGCCGCCGACGGGATCGAGGTGGTCGGCGCCATGGGTGGCGACGGCGTCGCCCACCAGGTCGCCAACGGGCTCCTGGGGACCCCCACCGCCCTCGGGATCATCCCGGCGGGCACGACCAACGTGCTCGCGAGGGTCCTGGGGCTTCCGTCGAAGCCCGTCGCGGCGGCGGGCCACATCGCGGACCTCCCCGGCACGCGGCCGATCCCCGTGGCCGCCGTCGAGGACGACAGCGCTGCCGGGGTTCGGCACCAGATCGCCCTGTTCAACGTGGGCGTCGGCCTCGACGCCGCCATCGTGCGGCGCGCCGAGTCGCGGCCCCTGTCGAAGGTCGGCTTCGGCGCCCTCCACTACGCACGCTCCACGGCCGCGGTCGTCGTGGGCGACTACCGGCGCCGGAAACCGAATCTCGTGGTGGACGTCGACGGCCGCTCGCTCCACGCCGTCACGGTCCTCGTACAGGTGCACGACATCCACAGCTTCTTCGGCCCCCGCCCGTTGCGCCTGGGGCCACCGGCGCCCGGGCTGACCGTGGCCGTCGCCAAGAGGACGCCGATCCTGCGCACCGTTCGGATGGTCGGCCGCGCGCTCACCGGGCGGTCCCTCGACGCGGTGCCGGGCGTGACCGTGATCCGGGGGGCCCGCTCGGTGTCGGTCGACGCCGATCCCGAGACCCTCGTCCAGGCCGACGGGGAGCTGCTCGGCACGGTGACGACGGCGAGCATCACGCTCTCTCCCGAGCCGCTGCTCGTGGTGGCGTCTCCCTGAGGCTCACCCGGCGAGGCGGGGAGCCACCTCCCGTTCTGCGGCGAGCTTGCCCAGAGCCCTCGGATCGAGTGGACCGAGCTCGGTGACGACGCTCGTCAGCAATCCGAGCGGGACCTCGTCCGTCGCCGCTCCACGAGCGGCCACGGCCCGTGAGAACAGCGGGGCGGGAAGCGCCTTCTCGATCGAGACCACGAGGTGGCGCGGGAGACCGTGGTCGGCGGCCGCCTGGATCACCGCCCCGGTCCCCGGTGCGTTCGTGAAGGCCTCCGGGCCGACGGAGGTCGCCCCGGTCAGCACCAGGTCGACGCCGCCGACCGCCTCCACCGCCTCCTCGTCGGACACGACCTCGACCGGGACGCCGGCTCCGGCGAGATCTGCGGCCAGCTCCACGCCCTCCCCGGAGGGCATCGTGGCCACGCACGACACGAAGACCCGACGATGGGAGCCCGCCTCCACGAGCACGGCGCGCACCGAGCCCGACCCGCCGACCGTGAGCACCGATGCCCCCGGCTCGATGAGCCCCGCCCCGATCCGGCCCAGCAGGGCCGTGGAGCGCGCCGCCCGGCGTTCGATCGACCGAAGCTCGGAGACGAGTCGCCGTGGCCCGTCGTCCACCGTGAGGTGAATGGCATTGACCAGCGTCATCAACGGCGCCATCGTCGGCTGGCGCTCGAGGATCTCGTCGGCGATGTCGAGCACGGCCGCCGGGTAGGCGTCCGGTCGATACGCCGCCAGCCCCTCCACGAGCTCGATGAATGCGCCGGCTGCGAGGCTTCCGATGGCGGCCGCCCCCTGGTCGGGGACGCGGGCGATGGCGGAGAGCCGTCGCCAGCTCGGCCACTCACGCCACTCGGTCACTCGGTCTCCTGGAGCGAGGCCTCGGCGCGCGAGACGTCGACGACGAGGCCCGCCATGGACGCGGCGAGCGACGCCCGCTCCCAGACGATCTCGCGGAGCGGGCCTCCGATCCGTTTCTGGAGCCCGTCGGCGGCGATCGCCGAGGCCCGGCCGGCGTCGGTGACGTCTCCGAGATCTCCCAGGATGCCGCCGACCTCGGCCTCGAGAGTGGCGGCCGGGAACCGATGGCGGAGCCGCATCCCGAAGGGCCCGCCGGCTTCGGCCGAGAGATGGCCGACGAAGTCCTCGAGGCCGCAGAGCACCTCCTCCACCACACCGCGGCCGCCACCGCTCAGCGCGAGTGC
>DATHYU010000340.1:0-6069 GCA_035458965.1 Acidimicrobiia bacterium
GGCAGCGGTGCCGGCGGCTGCGTCGACGGCGCGCCCCGGGCGGTCTGCGGTGGCGCCGCGGCGGTCTCGTCGCGCAGCCGGTCGCGTTCGGTGCGCATGTCCGCGAGCCGCTCCCGGAGAAACGTCGCCTCCGTCTCGGCCTTGACGGCCCGCTCGCGCGCCTCGGCGAGCATGAGGCCCGCCTCGTGCAGGTTGCCGAGTTGATCGATGAGCCGGTCCCAGGCGTCGCGGGGAACGAGCATCGCCGTGCCGTCTTCGGTCGGGCCGGTCGTCGCCGGCGCCGGGCCCGCCGCTCTGGTGACCGGCGGCGTCGGCGCCCGCTGCGCCGTCTCCGCGGCCACCGACGCCGGATCGGCCATCCACCGTCCCCGGTCGTCCTTGACGGCGTCGATCCGGCCGCCCTTGGCCCAGGAGCGGAGCGTGCCGACGCTGATCCCGTACCGGGCCGCGGCGTCGCGCAGCGTGATGCGGTGGGGACGCTCGGCGGGGGGTTCCTCACGCGCCCGCGCCGCATGGGAGGTCGGCGGCGTGTCGGGACCGGGTGTCCGGCTGATTCGTGTCGGGCGGTCCCAGAGGAACGCCGGGTCTTCGGTCATGGGACGATCCTATTCGGGGGTCGCGCGGCGATGCGTGGCAGAATCGCCGGGTGCGTCACGGGACCCCCATCGACGAGGCCGGCGTCCGCGCCGTGGTGGAACGCGTCGTGGGCCGCGTCCTGGAGGCGTCCGGTGCCTCGGAGCCGGCCCCGTCGTCGGGTCCGGAACCGGACCGGCCGTCCTCCGGGGACGCCCGGACGATCGCCGTCGGCGCCGATCACGGCGGGTACCGACTCAAGGAGCGCCTCGCCTTCCGCCTGCGCGAGGCGGGGTGGACGGTGACCGATTGCGGCACGGACTCGACCGAGTCGGTCGACTACCCGGTCTTCGCCCGGGCCGTCGCCGAGGAGGTCGCCGCCGGCCGGGCCCGGTGCGGGATCGTGGTGGACGGCGCCGGGATCGGCTCGTCGATGGTGGCCAACAAGGTCCCCGGGGTTCGGGCGGCCCTCTGCTACGACCTTTCCACCGCCCGGAACAGCCGCGAGCACAACCATGCCAACGTGCTCACGCTCGGTGCCGGGCTCATCGGCGAGGGCCTGGCCTGGCAGATCGTCGAAGCCTGGCTGGACACACCGTGGGGAGACGGGCGACACGCCCGCCGGGCTGCGATGATCATGGACGTGGAGCGCGACTACCTCGGGACGGACGGATGACGGATCGGGATGCCATCGTCGAGGCGGTCACCCGGGAGGTGCTCGCCCTGCTCGCCGGGGACGGCGACGAGCACTTCATCGCGTGTGTCGGCGACTGCGCCGCGCACTCGTCGGAGAAGGTCCGTTCGGTCGTCGCCGCCGGTGCCTCCCGCATCTCGTACAACGGTCCCGGCGCCGACGTGCCCATCGACCTGGCGGGATTCATCGACCACACGCTGCTCGCGCCCGACGCCTCGGCCGCCGACATCGATCGCATGTGCGACGAGGCGAAGGAGTACGGGTTCGCCTCGGTCTGCGTGAACCCCTCCTGGGTCGACCGCGTCGCCGAGAACCTCCGGGGAAGCGGGGTGAAGGCCTGCTCGGTCGTCGGGTTCCCGTTCGGGGCGACGACCCCGCACATCAAGGCCATGGAGGCCCGCCGTGCCCTTCGCGACGGGGCGACCGAGATCGACATGGTCATCAACATCGGGGCCCTGAAGTCGGGCGACCACGACCTCGTCGAGCGCGACATCGCCGGGGTCGCCGACGCCTGCCGGGAGGCGGGCGGGGTCTGCAAGGTCATCATCGAGACGGCGCTGCTCACCGACGAGGAGAAGGTCGTCGCGAGCCGGCTGGCGCGACTGGCCAAAGCCCACTTCGTGAAGACCTCCACCGGGTTCGCGTCCGGGGGGGCGACGGTGTACGACGTGGCGCTCATGCGGGAGGCCGTGGGGCCGGACATGGGCGTGAAGGCGTCGGGCGGCGTGCGAAGCCGCGAGGATGCCATGGACATGATCGCGGCCGGGGCCACCAGGATCGGCGCCTCGGCGGGGATCGCAATCGTTTCGGGAGAGGGAGCTTCTGGTGAGCGATATTGAGCTGCGCGGGTATTCGTTCCTGGACAGTCTGCAGCCCCAGTACGCGGCGTTCCTCGGGACCGTGGCCCAGGGATTCCTCCCGCTCGCCGGCGACGCCTCGCTCTACGTCGAGATCTCTCCCGGCATCGAGATCAACCGCCTGACCGACATCGCGTTGAAGGCGACCACGGTCAAGCCCGGCATGCAGGTCGTCGAGCGCTACTTCGGTCTGCTCGAGGTCCATTCGCCGTCACAGGCGGAGACCCGGGCTGCCGGGCAGGCGATCCTCGAGGCGATCGGCCACGAGGAGACGGATCGCTTCAAGCCGCGCATCGCCTCGAGCCAGATCATCCGCCGGGTCGACGATCACCAGGCCCAGTTGATCAACCGGATGCGCCATGGGCAGATGCTCATCCCGGGCCAGAGCCTCTACGTGCTCGAGATGGAGCCGGCGTCCTACGCGCCGATCGCGGCCAACGAGGCGGAGAAGGCCGCAGAGATCAACGTGCTCGAGGTCCGCTCGTTCGGCTCGCTGGGCCGGGTGTACCTCGGCGGCGAGGAGCGCGACATCGACGTCGGCTGGCGGGCCGCCGTCGCGGCCCTCGAAGGACTCGAAGGAAGACCGATCAACTAGCAACGACGGGAAGCGAGGAGCGCCCACATGGCAGAAGCACTGGGGATGATCGAGTGCCGCGGGTTCGCGGCGATGGTCGAGGCATCCGACGCGATGGTGAAGGCCGCCAAGGTCGAGCTCGTGTCGTACGAGAAGACCGGCGGTGGCTACGTGACGGCGATCGTGCGCGGTGACGTCGCCGCGGTCCGCGCCGCGGTCGACGCCGGCGTCCGCGGCGCCGAGAAGGTCGGCGAGGTCGTCTCGACCCACGTGATCGCCCGTCCGCACGTCAACATCGACGTGGTCCTGCCCCTCGGCCGCGCCGAGGAGGCGTCGGCCGAGGGCGCCTAGGCCGGAGGAGCGCCCGTGCTACTCGGCCGCGTCGCCGGGACCGTCGTCGCCACGCGCAAGGAGGAGACCCTGACGGGTCTCAAGTTCCTCGTGGTCAAGACGCTCGACGTCGACAACGAGGAGGCGGGAGGCTACGTGGTCGCCGCCGACGCCGTCGGCGCCGGCGTCGGCGAGGTCGTCATGTACGCCACCGGCTCGAGCGCCCGCCAGACGGTCATGACGAAGGACCGGCCCTGTGACGCCGTGGTCATGGCCATCGTCGACACGTGGGAGGTCGGCGGCGACGTGAAGTACACGAAGTGAGCCGAGCACCCTTCTCCGACGAGGAGATCGCCGACGTCATCGGCCGCGTCCGGCGGCGTCTCGGAGGGACCGCCGAGGCGGCGCCACCGCAGCCGCGGGTACCGGTTCCCATTCCCGAGGGCGAGCTCGGCGAGGGTGTCCACGCCACCCTCGACGGTGCGGTCGAGGCCGCCGATCGGGCATTCACGGCGTACCAGGGCGTCGGCCCCGACGGTCGCGAGGCCATCGTGTCGGCCATCCGCCGCTCGATGCTCGACCATGCCGAGTCCCTCGCCAAGATGGCGCACGAGGAGACCGGCATCGGCCGCTGGCGCGACAAGGTGCGCAAGAACGTCCTCGTGACGACGCGCACACCCGGTCCCGAGGACCTCGCACCGCTCATCGAGACCGGAGAGGACGGGATGATGCTCACCGAGCACGCCCCCTTCGGTCTCATAGGGTCGATCACCCCGACGACCAACCCGACCGCCACGATCATCAACAACACCATCGCCATCCTGTCCGGGGGCAACGCGGTGGTGTTCAACGTGCACCCGAATGCCAAGCGCGTCTCTGCCGAGACGGTCCGGCTGCTCAACCGGGCGATCGTCTCCGCCGGAGGGCCGATGGACCTCGTGACGGCGATCCCCGAGCCGACGATCGAGTCCGCCCAGGAGCTCATGCACCATCCCAAGGTCCGCGTCCTCCTCGTCACCGGTGGGCCCGGCGTGGTGCGCGAAGCGCTGAAGACCGACAAGCGGGCGATCACCGCCGGCCCCGGCAACCCCCCGGCGGTCGTCGACGACACCGCCAACCTCGAGAAGGCGGCGCGCGACATCGTCGACGGCGCCTCGTTCGACAACAACCTCATCTGCACCGACGAGAAGACCGCGATCGCCCTGAAGCCGATCGCCGACGAGCTCATCCGGGCGATGGGACGTCACGGCGCCCACGTGCTCAAGGAGCACGAGCTCCGCAAGGTGGAGCGGGTGATCTTCGACTCGATGGGTCCGCCCTCGAAGCCCGGCATCATCAACCGGTCGTGGGTCGGGAAGGACGCCGCCGCCATCGCCGCGGCGGCGGGCGTCGAGGTCGAAGGGGATCCGCGGCTGCTCGTCGCCGACGTCCCGAACGAGCACCCGCTCGTCTGGACGGAGCAGATGATGCCGGTGCTCCCCGTCACCCGGGTCGGCTCGGTCGACGACGCCATCGATCTCGCCGTCCGCTCCGAGCACCGGTTCCGCCACACGGCGTCGATCCACTCGCAGAACGTGGGGACGATCACCCGGATGGCGCGGGCCATCAACTGCTCGATCTTCGTCGCGAACGGGCCCAACTACGCCGGGCTCGGCCAGGGCGGGGAGGGCTTCACGTCGTTCTCGATCGCCAGTCCCTCAGGCGACGGCCTCACGCGCCCGCTGACCTTCACCCGGGAGCGACGGATCGCGGTCGTCGGGGCCCTGAGGATCGTCTGATGACCGCTCCGGCCCTCGCCCTCCTCGAGTTCGACTCGGTGGCCGCCGGGATCGCCGCCGGGGACGCGATGGTCAAGCGGGCCCCGCTCGAGTCCGTCGTGGCCGGGACGATCCAGCCGGGGCATTATCTCGTTCTCGTCACCGGCGAGGTGGCCGAGGTCCTCGAGGCGGTGGATGCGGGTCGGGCGACGTCGGCCGTGGCGCTCGTCGACGAGGTGGTGCTGCCCGACGTCCACCCCGATGTCGTGAGCGCGTCGCGCGGCGAGCGGCGCGGCGGCCCCGTCGAGGCCCTCGGTGTCGTCGAGACCCGCACGGTGGCCGCCACGATCCAGGTCGCCGACGCGGGGATCAAGGGGGCCCGGGTGGAGATCCACGAGTTGCGCCTCGGTGACGGCCTCGGCGGCCGGGGGTACGTGCTGTTCGGGGGAGCCGTCGCCGATGTCGAGGCCGCCGTCGAGATCGGCTCGGGGCGGATCGCCGCCGCCGCCCTGAGGGGGACGGCGGTCATCGCCCAGCTGCACGAGGAGATGGGCGACGAGCTGTGGGGCCATCCCCGGTTCGGGGCGCGCCTGGGACGTGAGGGCGACGATGCAGCTGGCTGAGGTGGTCGGCACGGTCGTCGCCACGGAGAAGGTCGACGGGCTCGAGGGCGTGAAGTTCCTCATCGTGCAGCCCCTCGATCGATCGCAGCGTCCCGTCGGGAGCCCGGTCGTCGCCGCCGACGGCGTCGCGATGGCCGGGCCCGGAGAGATCGTGTACATCGTCGCGAGCCGGGAGGCCGCGCTGGCGATGCCCGAGCCCTTCGTGCCGGTGGATCACGCCATCGTCGGCATCGTCGACGAGGTGGCACCGTGAAACTCGGACGGGTCGGCGGCACGGTCGTCTCGACGATCAATCACCCGGTCTACGACGGTCGGCGTCTGTTGATGGTCGACCTGCTGGACGAGACGGGGGCGGAGACGGGCGGCTACCTGATCTGTGTGGACGCCGTGGGTGCCGGCGCCGGTGAAACGGTGTTGATCCTCGACGAGGGGAACGGTGCCCGGCAGGTGGTTCGCGATCCCCATGGACCCATCCGGGCCGTGGTGGTGGGCATCGTCGACGAGGTCACCGCGGACGGCGAGGTGTTCTCCCACCGTCGGTGAGGCCGCCGCTACGCTGCCCGTGCCCGCCCGAGGAGAGGAACCCATCCCATGAAGCGACTGCTCGGTCTGCTCGTCGTGCTCGCCCTCGTCCTTGCCGCCTGCGGCGACGACGACGCCG
>DATHYU010000341.1:0-9476 GCA_035458965.1 Acidimicrobiia bacterium
ACGATCCCCCACCCGAGCCCGAGGAGGTCCGCCGTGGTCGACGCCGCAAGGCTGCGCGACCTCCCGAAGGTGGAGCTCCACGTGCACCTCGAGGGCACGATCACGGCCGACACCGCAGTGGAGCTGGCGATCCGCAACGGCCTCGATCCCGATCGGTTCCCCGGCATGGAGGGACGCCGGTATCCGGCGCGGTTCCGGGACTTCGAGCACTTCGTCGAGCTCTATGTCGGGGTCAGCGCCGCAGTGCGGACGCCGGACGACCTGGCCACCGTGGCGGCCGGGTTCGCCCGGCAGCAGGCGCTTCAGAACGTGCGCCACAGCGAGGCGACCTTCACCGCCACCACCCACGTGAACAACGGCATGGAGCCGGTGGCGATGTGGGAGGCGTTACGGGCGGGATTCGCAGAGGTACCCGAGACCGAGGTGACGCTCATCGTCGACGCCGTCCGCAATCTCGGGCCCGAGAACGCCGATCAGACGATCCGGCTCGTGGCCGATGCCGACGCCCCGATCGCCGCGTTGGGTCTCGCAGGGCTCGAGATGTCCCGCCCGATCGAGGAGTTCGCCCACCTTCGCTCCGCCGCCGACGCACTCGGAATCGGGCTGGTGGTCCACGCCGGGGAGACCGGACCGCCCGAAGAGGTGCTGCGTGCCGTCGATCTCGGCGCCGACCGCATCGGTCACGGGGTGGCCGCTGCGTCCGACGCCCGGGTCCTCGAGCAGGTGGTGCGCGATGGGGTGGTGCTCGAGGTCTGCCCCACGTCGAACGTCGTGATCGGCGTGGTCGCCGACCACGCGTCCCATCCCTTCGTTTCGCTCTGGCGCGCCGGCGCGCAGGTCACGGTGAACTCCGACGATCCGCCGTTCTTCGGAACGACCCTCACCGACGAGCTCGCGTACGCGGAGCGTGCCGCAGAGCTGGGTGTCGTGGGGCTGGCGACGTTGCAGCGACGTGCCGCAGAGGCGGCGTTCCTGACACCGGCACGCCGCGAGGAGATCCTGGGGGAGATCGACGACTGGGCCACCGCGGCGACCGGGTGAGGCGTCCTGGACGACAGAGGGTGCTGGCTACTCTGACGCGCCCGTGAAGTACATCTCCACCCCGATCTACTACCCGAACGACCGGCCCCACATCGGCACGGCCTACACGACGCTGGTGGCCGACGCGGTCGCGCGCTACTGGCGTCTCGTCGGCGAAGAGGTCTACAGCGTCACGGGCGTCGACGAGCACGGCCTCAAGATCCAGCTCGCCGCCGAGGAGCAGGGCATGGAGCCCCAGGAATGGGTCGACCACATCGTCGGGTACTTCCACGAGGCCTGGGAGCTGCTCGACATGGAGTTCGACGACTTCATCCGCACGACCGAGGAACGGCACAAGCACACCGTTCGCGAGCTGCTCCAGCGGATGCACGACAACGGCGACACATATCACGCCCGCTACGAAGGTCCCTACTGCGTCCGCTGCGAGGCGTACTACGCCCCCGACGAGCTCGTGCTCGGGGCCTGCCCGATCCACGAGACCCCGATCGTCGTCCACTCGGAGGACAACTGGTTCTTCCGGCTGTCGGCCTACGCCGACCGGCTCCTCGAACACATCGACGCGAACCCCGACTTCATCGTTCCCGACACCCGCCGGAACGAGGTCGTCGGGTTCATCCGCCAGGGCCTCGATGACATCTCGATGAGCCGTGCCTCGCTGCGCTGGGGGATTCCCCTGCCGTGGGACGAGGACCAGGTCGCCTACGTGTGGTTCGACGCCCTCATCAACTACGTCTCGGCCGCCGGTTTCAGCGACGATCCCGAGCGGTTCGAGCGGCAGTGGCCGGCCTGGGCCCATCTCGTCGGCAAGGACATCCTGCGGTTCCACGCCGTGTACTGGCCCGCCATGCTGATGTCGGCAGGGCTCCCGCTGCCCGAGCAGGTCGCCGTGCACGGATGGCTGCTCGTGGGCGGCGAGAAGATGTCGAAGTCCAACGCGACGCAGATCCTCCCCTCCGATCTGGTGGAGACGTTCGGGTCCGACGGATATCGGTACCACTTCCTGCGCGACGTCTCCTTCGGCCCCGACGGAAACTTCTCCTGGGAAGGGATGGTCGAGAGGTACAACGCCGATCTCGCCAACGATCTCGGCAACCTTGCGAACCGGGTGCTGAACCTCGCCGAGAAGTTTCGCGACGGGCAGGTGCCCGCCGTGGCGGACCCCGACGGCGACGAGGAGCGCCCGCTTCGCGACGCTGCCGCAGGTGCGCTCGAGGGCCTGTCCGGGTTCGGGGAGTTCCGCACGAAGCAGGCCCTGGAGGAGGTCTGGCGCCTGTTCTCCGCCGGGAACGCGTTCGTCGAGGCCAGCGCCCCGTGGAAGCTCGCCAAGGATCCCGACGCGGCGGGGCGGCTCGACGAGGTGCTGAACGCCGCGCTCGAGTGCCTGCGGGTCGGGGCGATCCTCGTGTGGCCCGTCATGCCGCGCGCCTCCGAGCGCCTCTGGGAGAAACTCGGTCTCGACGGGTCGCCGGGCGACGGACCGCTCGCCGAGACCGGGGTGTTCGGCACGTTCCCGTCGGTCAGGGTCAGCAAGGGCGACCCCCTCTTCCCGCGTATCGAGGCGTGAGCGGCTGGGTCGACACCCACTGCCACCTCCACATGGGGGCCGAGCCCCCGGAGGTCCTTCTCGATCGGGCGGTGGCCGCGGGCGTCGAGTGGCTCGTGTGCCCCGGCACCGATGCCGCATCCTCCGTCGCTGCTCGCGAGATCGCCCATGCCCATCCCGATCGCGTGCTGTGGACCGCCGGGCTCCATCCGCACGACGCCGCGCGCTGGCCCGGGGAGCGCGATCGGATCGCCGAGCTGGCGGTCGAGGCCGCAGCCGTGGGCGAATGCGGTCTCGACTTCTATCGCAACCTCTCGCCGCCCGACGCCCAGCTCGAGGCGTTCCGGGATCAGCTGCGGCTGGGCGTCGCCCTGGCGAAGCCGATCGTCGTGCACTGCCGCGACGCCTTCGCCGAGGTCCATGACGAGATCGAGGCCGCCGGGGCCGCCGAGCTCGCGATCCTCCACTGCTGGAGCGGGGGCCCGCGGTGGGCGCGCCGCTTCCGCGATCTCGGTGTCACGTTCTCCCTTGCCGGCCCGATCACGTTCGAGACGGGGGACACGGTGCGCCGGGGCGCCGCCGAGGCGCCTCCGGACCGGACGATGGTCGAGACGGACACGCCGTATCTGACACCGCCCCCCAATCGGCGGGATCCGAACGAGCCGGCCAACGTGGTGAAGGTCGGGGAGGCGCTCGCCGAGGTGTGGGGCATGGACGTCGCGGAGGTGGCGGCCCTGACGACGACGACCGCCACGCGGGTGTTCGGCCGATGAGCGGGCCCCTCGGACCGGCCGCCACCGCGGAGCTGCTCGAGCGGCACGGGGTCCGCACGACGAAGGTCCTCGGGCAGCACTTCCTCATCGACCCGAACGTGGTGCGACGCATCGTGGAGATCGCCGGGGTGGGGTCGGACGACGACGTCCTCGAGATCGGCGCCGGAGCCGGGACCCTCACCCGGGCTCTCGCCGAGTCGGGTGCCCGGGTCGTCTCGTACGAGGTCGACGAGCGCCTGCGTCCCGTGCTCGCCGAGGTCCTCGACGGCGTCGCAGTGGATCTCAGGTTCGCCGACGCGACCGAGGCCGACCTCGCGGGGCTCGTCGCCGATGGCCGCTGGACGGTCGTCGCCAACCTCCCCTACAACGTGGGCACGCCGATGGTGCTCGACCTGCTTCGCCACGCACCGGCGATCGAGCGCTTCGTCGTGATGCTGCAACGGGAGGCCGTCGAGCGGCTCGCCGCAGACCCGGGGTCGAAGACCTACGGCCTTCCCTCGGTGGTGTGCGGGCTCCACGGCCGGGTCCGCATTGCGCTCCGGGTCCCACCCCATCTCTTCCTGCCGCGACCCCAGGTCGAGTCCGCCGTCGCCGTCATCGATCGCCGCCCGGCACCCCCGGAATCAGAGGCCGCGATCGCCCTGGCAGCCCGCGCCTTCGGCCAGCGGCGCAAGATGCTGCGCCGCTCGCTCGCCGGGGTCGTGGGCTCCCGGGCCTTCGAGGCAGCCGGCATCGATGCCGCGGCGCGCCCCGAGGATCTCGGCCCGGACGACTTCGTCGCGCTGGCGAGGGCAGCTGCATGAGGGCGCAGGCGTTCGCCAAGGTGAACCTGTCGCTGCAGGTGCGGCCGCCGGACCGGACGGGCTACCACCCGCTCCGGTCACTCGTGCGATCGATCGACTGGGCCGACGAGCTCGAGATCTCCCTCGCCGATGACGATGCCTTCTCGGTCGACGGTGCCGACGGCGTGCCCGCCGACGAGTCGCACCTCGTCTGGCGGGCGATCGTGGCGGGCCGGGGGGCCGGTGCGGTCCGCCGGCCGGTTCGCGCCCACCTCGCCAAGTCGATTCCGCCCGCGGCCGGGCTCGGCGGCGGGTCGGCCGACGCCGCCGCGGCGCTCACGGTCGCGAGCCGGCTGCTCCGGTTCGTCGGCGATCTGGGGACGCTCGGCCGGGAGCTCGGCGCCGACGTTCCGTTCTGTCTCACCGGGGGATCGGCCTGGATGGAGGGACACGGCGAGCTGCTCTCGCCGGCTCCGGCCGACGACGACTTCGCCGTCGCCGTGATCGTCCCGCCCTTCGAGCTCCCCACGGCGCGGGTCTACCGCCGCTGGGACGAGTTGGAGGGCCCCGAGGGGCCCGCGGTGGACGGCCGGGATCTCCCTGCTTCCCTGCGGGATCTCGCGCCGCTGCGCAACGATCTGACGCCGGCGGCGGTCTCGCTTCGGCCCGAGCTCGGCGACTGGATCGCCGACGTGTCCGGGATCTGGGGGCAGCCGGTGCTCATGTCGGGGAGCGGATCGGCATTGCTCGGGCTCTTCCCGACGTTCGAGGAGGCCGCCGACGCGGCACGCTCGGTGTCCGGAACCCGGGCCGCACGGGGCTGCCGGCCGGTGCTCCACGGCGTTCGGGTTGCCCCGGGCCCCGACCCGTCCGCGTAGTACCGTGGCGCCGCCCCTGATGGGGGGTGGTGTAACCGGCAGCACGCGGGGTTTTGGTCCCCGAAGTACGGGTTCGAGTCCTGTCCCCCCAGCGCTCGAGTGAAGGAGTGTCCGTGAGCGTCCGAGCGATCGTCCTGGCCGCCGGCCAGGGGACACGCATGAAGTCCGATCTCCCGAAGGTCGTCCACGAGGCCGCCGGCCGTCCGCTCGTGAACTGGGTGGTCGACGCGGCCCGCGGCGCCCGGCCCCACGAGATCGTGGTCGTGGTGGGCCACCGCGCCGACCTCGTCCGCGAGGTCCTGCCCGACGACGTCGCGACGGCCGTGCAGGAGGAGCAACGGGGGACCGGACACGCCGTCATGCAGGCGCTCGAGGCCCTCGGCGACGTCTCCGGTGACACGATCCTCGTCCTGCCCGGCGATTCACCGCTCTTTCGGCCCGAGAGCCTCGCCGCCCTCGTCGACACCCATCACACCTCGGGCAACGACGCCACCCTCCTGACGGCCGTCGTCGACGAGCCTTTCGGGTACGGCAGGGTGCTGCGCGAGGGCGAGCAGGTCGTCGGCATCGTGGAGGAGAACGACGCCTCCGACGAGCAGCGAGCCATCACCGAGATCGCGGTTTCGACCTACGTGTTCTCGGGCGACGCGCTGGCCCGCGGGCTTGCCGCGATCGGCAACGACAACGCCCAGGGCGAGTACTACCTGACCGATGTTATCGGTGTCCTCGCAGCCGATGGAGGGGTGGGCGCAGTGGCCGCGGCAGACCCTGCCGACGTCCAGGGTGTCAACTCCCACGACCAGCTGGCATCCGCCGCCGCCGAGCTCCGCTCCCGCATCAACCTTCATTGGATGCGCGAAGGCGTGTGGATCCAGGACCCCGCCCGCACGTACATCGACGCCGGTGTCACGCTGGAACCGGGCGCCCGGCTCCTCGCCGGCGTCCACCTCGAGGGGGCGACCAGCGTCGCCGCCGGGGCCGAGATCGGCGAGGGGGCCACCGTGGGGCCCTATGCCAGCCTCCGCGAGGGCACGGTCATGGGCCCCGAGAGCAAGGTGGGCACCTTCTCGGAGACGAAGAAGACGACGCTCGGGCGCAAGGCGAAGGTCCCGCACCTGTCGTACATGGGCGATGCGACCGTCGGCGACGAGGCCAACATCGGTGCCGGGACGATCACCTGCAATTACGACGGGATCCACAAGCACCGCACCGTCATCGGCGATCGCGCCTTCATCGGATCCGACACGATGCTCGTCGCTCCGGTCGAGATCGGGGACGATGCGTACACCGGCGCGGGGTCGGTGATCAGCCGCGACGTGGCCCCCGGAGCCCTCGCCGTCGAGCGATCTGCTCAGAAGGAGATTCCTGATTACGCTCGGCGCCGGGCACGCGTTCGGGAGGCGGAGGACTCGTAACGCCATGCAGGCGAAGAACCGCAAGAAGCTCATGCTCTTCTCGGGGTCGGCGAACGAGCCGCTCGCCGAGGAGGTCGCCGCGCTCCTCGGGGTCGAACTGGGGAAGGCCAAGCGGTCGCGTTTCGCCAACGGCGAGATCTACGTCCGGTTCGAGCAGTCGGTGCGCGGCGCCGACTGCTTCGTGCTCCAGAGCCATTGCGCTCCGATCAACGAGCACATCATGGAGCAGTTGATCATGATCGACGCGCTCGAGCGGGCTTCGGCGAAGCGCATCACCGCCGTCATCCCGTTCTTCGGCTATGCCCGCCAGGACAAGAAGGGCATGCCGCGCGAGCCCATCACGGCGCGTCTCATGGGCGACCTGTTCATCGAGGCCGGCGCCGACCGCCTCGTCTCCGTCGACCTGCACACCCAGCAGATCCAGGGCTTCATCTCGAAGCCGTTCGATCATCTGACGGCGCTGCCGATCTTCAAGGAGTACCTCGCCGAGAACGTCGGTGGGCCGCTCGTCATCGTGTCTCCGGACACCGGCCGGGTGAAGCTGGCCTCGAAGTACGCCAGGCACCTCGACGCCGACGTCGCCTTCGTCCACAAGCGCCGCCGCGCCGACGTGCACAACGTGGTCGCCGCCCTCCAGGTGATCGGCGACGTCAAGGACAAGCACGCCGTGATCGTGGACGACATGATCGACACCGCCGGCACGGTCGTCGCCGCCGCCGAGCTGCTCAGGAAGCAGGGAGCCCTCAGCGTGCGGGCCATGGCCACCCACGGCGTGTTGTCGACGCCGGCAGCGGACCGGATCAAGAACGGCCCGATCGAGGAGGTCGTGATCACGAACACGCTCCCCGTCCCCGACGAGGCCATCGACCTCCCGAACCTTCGAGTGCTCTCGATCGCCCCGATCCTCGCCGACGCCCTCAAGGCGATCTTCACCGACGACTCGGTCTCGTCGATCTTCATGGGCGAGAACCAGTAGCCGGGTGGCCGGCCACATCCCGATCGTCGACTACCGGCCGTCGTGGCCCGACGAGTTCCGATCGATCGCCGCCGAACTCCGGACGCTCCTCGGGGATCGGGCGATCCGTGTCGACCACGTCGGCTCTACGGCCGTTCCCGGCCTGGCGGCCAAGGACATCGTCGACATCCAGGTGACGGTCGACTCGCTGGATGACGACCTCGAGCCGCTCTTCACCGGTGCGGGATACGGGTGCACCGGTACCTGGCGGACCTGCCACCGGCGTCGCTCGAGGTGGCACCGCTCGACCTCGAGAAGCGGGTCGCCTCCGAGCGAACGGGCGAACGGAAGGCCAACATCCACCTGCGCGTCGACGGCCGGTTCGACCAGCGTTACGCGCTGCTGTTCCGTGACTACCTCCGCAAGCACGTTTTCGCCGCTCGCGCGTACGGCGACGCCAAGCGAGCGCTCGCGGCGATCGTCGGCCACGACGCCGATACGCACGACGCGGTGAAGCAGCCGGTGTTCGACATCCTCATCGGCTCGGCCTTCGACTGGGCGGAGCGGACCGACTGGGAGCCCGGGCCTCCCGACGCGTGATCCTCGGGTCCCGGCAGGCCTTCGACGTGGCTCCCACCATCTCCCAATCAGGGACTTCTGACACTTCGCTCGAGGTGCGGACAGAACCAGGGTGACAGGACGGGAAACGGGACGGTCCATATGACGCCTGGACGACAGGAGTTCGAGCGCATGTACGCGACGCACTACGACGCCGTCTACCGGTACTGCCTGCGGCGTAGCGATCCTGACGACGTCCCCGACGTGGTCGCCGACACCTTCCTCGTCGCCTGGAGGCGGCGAGACGACGTTCCCGAGGGGGCCGAGCTCCCGTGGCTCTACGGAGTCGCCGGACGGACCCTCGCCAACTACCGGCGCTCGCTACGACGTCGGGCCAGCTTCATCGCCCGCGGTGCGGCAGCCGATGGCGACACGCTTTCACCAGAGGTGCAGATCGTTCGCAGTGAGGAGGAGGAGGCCGTCCGGGCCGCCCTCGACGGGTTGCGCCCGGCGGACCAGGAGATCATCCGCCTTGCCGCGTGGGAGCGGCTGACTCGCGACGACATCGCCGTGGCCCTGGGATGCACCCCGAACGCCGCCACCCAGCGTCTCGATCGGGCACTCGATCGCCTGGGGTCCCAGCTCGGGAGCCGCCGCGCTCGAGGCCAACGATTCTTCGAGAGGAGCGCGTCATGACGAACCGTGAACGACTCCTCCACCAGGTGGCGTTGCTCGATCCCGTGTCCGACGAGGCACCGGTCGAGATCGGAGCTCGCCCGACGTTCGACGAGGTGCTCGCCGGTCTCGATCGGGATCGTCCCGTCATGATCCGGCGCGGTCGGGCCCGGGGAGCCCTCGTCGGCCTCGCCGCAGCCGTGATCGCCCTCGCCGTCATGGTGCCGGTGCTGTTGCTGGCTCGGAACGACGATGCGCCGCCGGCGACGGACCCGACGACGACCACGGTGACCACCACCGAGGCCGCGACCACGACGATCGCCCCCACGACCACGGTGGCGCCGACGACGACGGTGGCATCGGCCCCGACCGTTGCCCCGACGACGACGGCGGCGGCGACCACGACCACCGAGCCCGCCCCCACGACGACAACGATCCCGCCTACTCCGGCGGCGCTCGGGATGACCTGGGAACGGGTGCCGACCGCCCCGGCTCTCGAGGACGGGTGGATGGCGGCGATCGAGTCGGGCGGCCCCGGCCTCGTCGCCGTCGGCGGCACGATCAACGATCTCGACGCCGCGGTGTGGCTCTCGGCGGACGGAACCGAGTGGGAGCGGGTGGTGTCGGACACGTTCGCCGGGACGCAGGAGCGGTTCGGCAGCGACGGCAACCAGTACATGAGCGATGTCGTCTTGGGTCGGGCAGGGCTCGTTGCCGTGGGCGGCGACGAGATGGCTGCCGATCGGGTATCCCGCGCGGCTGTGTGGACGTCGACGGACGGTCGGTCCTGGAGTCGCGTCTCTCCCGACGATGCCGTCTTCGCCGACGCCACGATGATCGGTGTGGAGACGGGTGG
>DATHYU010000342.1:0-3383 GCA_035458965.1 Acidimicrobiia bacterium
CGAGCCGGGGCAGTGCCTCGGCGTACCAGTCGCAGGCCCGCAGGTCGTCGACGCGGCGGTGGAGCAGAAGGTTGAGCATGGCCGCGTCGGGGCGCACGCCGTCGTCGTCGAACTGGAACGCCGGATACACCTCACCGAGCCCGATCGGCGATGTCAGCCGGAGCAGGGCGAGATCCGACGTCACGCCGTCCGCCGGGCGATGGAGATGCCGCTGGACCCGTCGCCGGGTCCAGAACGGGCCCAGGAGCACCAATCCCGGGGGAGCGCGGCGGGGTTCCATGGCATCCACGTCTCAGGCGTACGCCCGTCGTCGGGCGCCTGCCAGGGGCCGAAGGGCCTTCAGCGGGCGACGAGCTCGGCTGCGGCGAGGCCCGACAGGTACGCCCCTTCGACGCGGGCTCCCGCGAAGACCTCGCCGGCCAGGATCAGCCCGTCGTCGACGGTGATCGCTCCGTCGGTGAAGGTCGTCGTCGGCATGGCATACCGCCACCGATGCGTGCGGACGACTCGCGGGAGCTCTCCGAGGTGCGGTTCCGCCGCCTCGACGAGAAGCGCAGCCCAGACCTCTGCCGAGGTCTCGAGGTGCCGCTCGGCGAAGGCGGGTGAGGAGTGGATCGTCACGGCCGGCACCGCCGACGCTCCCTTGTGGTGGTTGTCGCCCATCCAGGCGATGTCGCCGTCGAGGGCGCAGTGGCCGTCGGGGAGTCCCGGGGCTCGCTCGAGCGTCGCCATCACGGCGAGGCAGGCGTCGTAGGCGACGCCACGCAGGCGATCCTCCACCACCACTCCCGCCCCGTCGAGGAGATCGAGGGCCTGGGGGAGCGGCGGCGTGAGGACGACGGCGTCGGCGTCGCACGAATCGCCCGAGTCGTCGAAGGCCGCCCATCCGCGGTCCTTGCGCCGCAGGGAGACGATCCGCACCGCCGTGCGGACGTCGAGACCGTCGGCGAGCCGCTCGGGGATGCGTCTCATCCCCCCGACGCCCCCATGGCGCGGCTCGATCGCCCGGTCGGCTCGGGTGTCGCTCGCCGATCGGAACCAGATGTGTGCGACGCCTTCGTCGATCCAGTCCTCCATCGCCCGGCGGAACGGCTCCGATCGGGCGCTGATGTGCTGGGCGCCGTGGTCGAACGTCGCGTCGCCGATGCGCCGGGTCGCCATTCGGCCACCGACCGCGTGCCCCTTGTCGACCACGACGACATCGTGTCCGGACCCGGCCAGGCGTCTGGCGGCGGTGAGGCCGGCCATGCCGGCGCCGATGACGAGTATCCGTGCCATCGCCGCCGAGCGTAGGGTCATGAGGGCGCGACGACGCGATCTGCTCGGCTAGGTTGGCCCCAGGAGGGCACGATGGCGCGTCGGAGTTCGATCCTCGTCCTGGTCCTGATGCTCGTGGCCGCCTGCGGTGGCGGCGACGACTCGGGAGACGACACCGCCGCCCAGGTGATCGAGCTCCAGGCCGAGGTAAACCGTCTCCGGGCTCAGCTCGACCTCGTCACCACGGGCACCACCTCAGCCGGCGTCACCACCGTCCCCCTCGGGCCGGGCCAGGCGGTGGATCTGGTGCCCGTCTTCGATGCGGTGTTCGTCGGGGTGGCGGAGCGGATCAGCGAGATGGACGACGCCGCGCAGCGCGCGAACACGGGCTGGGAGTCCCAGACGACGTCGTTCGACGACACACACGGGCGTTTCACCACGCTGGTGGCCGATGCCGCGGCCACGAGCGATGTGATCGGTCTGTTGCCGGTTCCGGTGGAACTGGCGACCCGGTACACCGAGGTCATCGCCGCCATCGAGGAGTTCGAGCTGGCCGCTCGCGCCCTCCTGGCCGGCCTCGAGGCCCCCGACGATGGAGCGCTGCGAAGGAACGCCGCGTCGCGACTCGCCGACACGGCCTCCCAGGTGCTGCAGGCGGCGAGCTTCGGCTGACCGCTCCAGGACGGCGCGACCCCGATCCGCCTCCTACCCTCTCGGCGTGGTCGTGGTAGCCCGATTCCTCGAGGAGGCCCGAGCTCGCCGCATGCGGGGCTGGCTTCGTCTGTGCCACATCCCGGCGCGGTTGCGGCGCGGCGACGACGGCCGCATCGAGCTGTGGGTGCGGCGCGACGACGAGGCCCGCGCCCTCGACTTCCTCTGCACCATCGTGGTGGGCCTGGATGTGGGCCACCTGCCCCCGAGCAGCCGTCGCGAACGGATGCTGGAAGGCGAAAACCTGCTCGTCGGGGCGGTGTTCGGCTTCGTCGGGCTGATGGCCGGCATCGTGGCGGTGATCGCCGTGCCCGTACTCCTGGCTCTGGGGCTCGTCGTGCCCGTCGTGACCGCCGCCTGCGGATTCGCCGCCGGCGTGGTGTCGGGGACGGCCCGCGACACCGAGTGGCACACGGGAGGGGCGACGGCGCTCCCGGCGTGGGCCGCCGAGATCTCGACGGAGCCCCCCCGGCGCTGAGGGCCACCCGTCCTGCGGTAGCGTGCGGGCATGCACGACGATCTCCGCTCCGCCATCGACGCCTCGTTCGAACGCCACCTCGCGACCTTGCAGGACCTGGTCCGGATCCCGTCGGTGAGTGCCCCTGACTTCGGCCTCGAGGAGATCCGGCGCTCCGCCGGGGCCGTGGTCGACCTTCTCGACGCCGCCGGGCTCGAGGGCGCCCGGGTGCTCGACCTCGAGGGCGCGTACCCCGCCGCCTATGCCTCTCTCCCGGCACCGGAGGGAGCGCCGACGGTGCTCCTCTACGCCCATCACGATGTCCAGCCGCCGGGCGACGGATGGTCCATCGAGCCGTTCGAGCCCGTCGTTCGCAACGGCAGGGTGTTCGGCCGCGGCACGGCCGACGACAAGTCCGGCATCGTCCTCCACGCAGCGGTGGTCGAGGCGTTCGGAGGCCGGCCCCCCGTCGGGGTGAAGGTGTTCGTGGAGGGGGAGGAGGAGATCGGCTCGCCGAACCTGCCCCGGTTCCTGGAGGCGTACGGCGATCTCCTCGCCGCCGATGCGATCGTCATCGCCGACTCGGCCAACTGGCGGGTCGGCGTTCCGGCGCTGACGACATCACTGCGGGGTCTCATCTCGGCGGTGGTCGAGGTCCGGACCCTCGAGAACGCCGTGCACAGCGGCATCTTCGGCGGGGCGATGCCGGATGCGCTCACCGTGCTGGCCCGCGTCCTCGCCTGCCTCCACGACGCCGACGGCAACGTCGCGGTGCCCGGGTTGCTGTCGTACGAGGTCGATCCTCTCGACCTGACCGAGGACGAGCTGCGTTCCCAGGCCGGACTGCTCGAATCGGTCTCGCTCATCGGGAACGGGGGGCTGACCTCCCGGCTGTGGACGAAGCCGGCCGCCGCCGTGTTGGCGATCGACGCGCCTGCGGTCGGCAAGGCGAGCAACG
>DATHYU010000343.1:0-3037 GCA_035458965.1 Acidimicrobiia bacterium
ACACGAACGGCCCCTTGGCTACCGGCGGGGGGATCCCGGTCGCCGCCATCGACGCCTGCGGGACCGAGTACTCGGACGACGCCGCGGCGCTCGTGTTCACCTTCCACTACCGGGGAAGTGGCAAGGTCAAGCTCTCGGTCCAGCCGACCTCGTAGCCGGCGCGTACCCTCGGGAGGCATGGAGTCGACCGAGATCCGCATCACGACCGGGACGAGCCCGGCGACCGTGGACATCACGTCCGAGGTGGCCGGGTTCGTCCGCGAGAAGGGCGACGGCCTCGTCTCGGTGTTCGTGCCGCACGCCACCGCCGGGGTGGCGATCCTCGAGACCGGGGCGGGCAGCGACCGGGATCTCGTCCATCACCTCGACACGCTGTTCCCCCGTGACGATCGGTGGAGTCACCGCCACGGCAGCCCGGGTCACGGGGCCGACCACGTCATGCCCGCGTTCGTGTCGCCCTCGGTGACCATCCCGGTGATCGACGGCCGGATGGCGCTCGGCACCTGGCAATCGATCGTGCTCGTCGATCCCAACCGGGACAACGCGAATCGCCGGGTGCGGCTGAGCTTTCTCGCAGGCTGATGGCGGGCATCGTCCTCGAGGAGGTCACGGTCCGGTTCCCCGAGGGTCCCCCGGCGCTCGATGCCGTCGATCTCGAGGTCCGCGACGGCGAGCTGCTCGTCATCGCCGGTCCGTCGGGCTGCGGAAAGACGACGCTCCTGCGCACGATCGCCGGCCTCCAGGAGCCGACGTCGGGGCGGGTACTCGTCGACGGCGAGGACGTGACCGCACGCGAACCCGGCGGCCGGGATCTCGCGATGGTGTTCCAGGACTACGCCCTGTACTCGAACATGACCGCCGGGAGGAACATCGAGTTCCCGCTGCTCAGCCGGAGGGTGAAGCCGGAGTCCGAGCGCACCCGGCGAGTGCGGCAGGAGGCCCGCAGCTTTCGCATCGAGCATCTCCTCGAACGGCTGCCCGGCCAGCTGAGCATGGGGCACCGCCAGGCGGTCTCGACGGCCCGCGCCATGGTTCGTGAGTCGAGGGCGCTGCTCATGGACGAGCCGCTGTCGAACCTCGACCCACGGCTTCGCGAGACCGCGCGCCTCGAGGTGCGCCGCATGCACGAGGACGTCGGGACCACCATCGTCTACGTCACCAACGACCAGACCGAGGCGATGAGCATCGGGACCCGTGTCGCCGTCCTCGACGAGGGCCGGCTGCAGCAGGTGGCGTCTCCGATGGAGTTGTTCCGCCGGCCGGTGAACACGATGGTGGCCGGCTTCATCGGCACGCCGCCCATGCGGTTCGTCGCCGGCGAGATCGAGGCGGGCCCGGACGGGCACCTGCTGCTGGTCGGCACGGATCGCCTGGAGCTCGGAGAGCGCGCCGGCCTCGACGACTGGGTCGGCCTGCCCGTCACGGTCGGCCTCAGGCCCGGTGATCTCGTCGCGTCGCGCGGGGCGACGCCGTTCGGGCGATGCCTGCATGGCCGGGTGGTCGACCTCGTCGACCACGGTCCGGACGTGTACGCCACCGTCGATCTCGGCCGAGGGGGGCAGTCCGTGGTCGCCCGCCTGCGTCCCGGCCACGGGCACGGTCCGGGCGCGACGATCGAACTGACGGTCGATCCCGCCACCATCTGCCTGTTCGACCCCGCGACGGGACGGGCGATCAGCCCGAGCCCGGACCGAGCCGCGCCCAGCACGTGAGCGGGCTCGCCTCGTCGCAGCCCCCGCAGCTGGTCACGAAGGCCTTGTCGTCGGATCCGACGGGGCTCAGCTGATACAGCAGGTCACACGCGCCGTCGTCACCGGCGGCACAGGCCGAGCGCCAGGCCTCGAGCCGGCCGTGGCCTTCGATACCCAGAAGCGACGCGTTCTCCGTACGCTGGCCCGATGCACCGATGGCTCTTGCTGCTCGACCCGGCCGCCGTCCTCGTGTTCGTCGCGATCGGGCGCGACACCCACGAGGAGGAGGCGACGCTGGCGGGTCTCGCCGAGACCGCCGCTCCGTTCCTCATCGCCGTCGTCATCGGCTGGCTCGTCGTCCGGGCATGGACCGCCCCGACGTCCTCTCTGACCGGGGCGGGCGTGCTCGCAACCACCGTCGTGCTCGGCATGCTGCTGCGGAACCTCGTGTTCGGCGAGGGCACCGCGGCCACGTTCGTCCTCGTGGCGACGGTCTTTCTCGCCATCCTCCTCCTCGGCTGGCGCCTCCTGGCAGCCCAGTTCACCGATCGCACGCCGGTGGACGCCTGACCGAAGGCCGCCGGTTGACCTTGCCCTTGTCCCCGCACCCGGGGCATAATCAACCTTCCCCCTTTCTCCGAGGAGTTTCTGTCATGGATCAGGTCAGCCTGCGCGCCGAAGTCGGTCGCGAAACGGGCAGCGGGCCGACCCGACGGCTGCGGGCCGCCGGGAAGGTGCCGGCCGTCGTCTACGGCCGGGGCATCGATCCCGTGTCGGTCGCAGTGGAGCAGCGTGAGCTGTATGCGGCTCTCCACACCGACGCCGGTCTGAACGCCATCATCAATCTCGAGGTCGACGGAAGCGACTACACGACCATCGCCCGTGAGATCCAGCGCCATCCTTGGCGAGGCGAGATCACCCACCTCGACTTCCTCCAGATCTCCCTCGACGAGGCGATCGAGTCCGACGTCTCGCTCGAGTTCACCGGCACGCCCGCCGGTGTGACGGAGGGCGGCATCGTGGAGTCGGTCCAGACCTCCGTCGTCATCTCGTCGCTGCCGACGCTCATCCCTCCGTCGATCGCCGTCGACATCTCGGCGCTGAACATCGGTGATTCCCTCAAGGTGGCCGATCTTCCTGAGATCGAGGGCGTCGAGTACATCTCGGATCCGGAGAGCACTCTCGTGACCGTGCAGGTGCCGGCTGCCGTCATCGCCGAAGAGGCCGAGGAAGGGCTCCTCGAGGGTGAAGAGGCCGAGGCCGGTGAGGAATCGGCGGCCGACGCCGAAGAGGCCGGCGCCGAGGACGAGGGCTGACCGTCGAGCCCCTGCTCGTCGTCGGGCTCC
>DATHYU010000344.1:0-5936 GCA_035458965.1 Acidimicrobiia bacterium
GCTCATATGGCCTTGCTCGGCGGCGAGGCCCTCGACAACCCGTTCGGGTCGCGGGACGAGTTCGACGCTGCAGCGTTCCTCGAGCGGCGAATCACGCCGCTCGAGTGCGAGATCACCCTCGAGAGTGCGAGACAGGGAACGTTCGTCGCCTGCCAGGTGGAGGTGACGGACATCATCGTGGAGGCGGCCGGCGCGACACCCACGAACCCGAACGCGACGACGTTCCGCGTCATGGAGGGGCGGGTCATCGACCTGCCCGAGTTCCTTCCGTCGCTGTTCATCGCCGAGGACGCCATCGAGCGATGGGCCGAGGCGAACGAGCCGGCGGCCTACGCCGCGGCGTGCCCCTTCGGCATCGCCGGCCAGTCGGTGTTGGATGGGCGCGCCTGCGCCGAGTTCATCGCTTTCCATCGGGAGGCGTGGGCACCGCTCGTGGCCACCGGTTGACGAGCGGCACCGATCTCCCGGAATTATGATCATGGTTATGCCGCCGGCTCCCTCGCGCGATCAGATCCGTTCGTGAGGGCGCGCTACGGCCGGGCCCTCGTGGCCAGCGTGACCCTGGTGCAGGGCACCGCCCTGATCCCGTTCCTCGCCGGTGCCCTCGCCGTCCAGCTCCAGGGCGATCTCGGCTTCGCCGATCGCGAGCTGGGGCTGGCCGTCACGATCTACTTCGGCATCTCGGCGATGGTGAGCCCGTTCTCGGGCGGGTACGCCGACCGGACCGGATGGCGCCGCTCGCTCCGCGTCAGCGCCGTGCTCGCGATCATCACGCTCACCGGCATCGCCGTGACGGTCGACGACTTCGCGTCGTTGGCGGCCTGGATGGTGATCGGCGGCATCGGCCACGGCTTCGGGGCGCCGACGAGCAACCTCATCCTCGTCGAGGAGCTCCCCCCGCATCGGCACGGGCTGGCCTTCGGGATCAAGCAGGCCTCGCCGCCGATGGCCTCGATCCTCGCCGGGCTCGCCGTTCCCGCCGTCGCCCTCACGATCGGATGGCGCTGGGCCTTCGGCCTCGCTCTGGCGATCCCTCCGATCGCTCTGTGGGCCTCATTCATGTCTCGCCTCCCCGGACAGGCGACCAGGAAGCCGGCGCCCCCCACCACCGACGACCCCGAGCCACGGACCCAGGCATACCTCCGGCTGGCCCTGCTGACCGGGATCGGGACACTCGGATCCGGGCCGATCATCACCTTCACCGTCCGCACGCTCGTCGAGTCCGGGGTCGGAAACGGTCTCGCCGGCACGCTGTTCGCCGTCGCCAGTGTGATCGCCCTCCTCGTCCGGGTCGGCGGCGGCCATCTCTGCGACCGACGGGGCATCGGCGGCATCCCGTTTGCCGGCTCTTTGCTCGCGGTGGGGGCGGCCGGGATGGTGCTGCTGGCCATCGGGACCCCGGCGACCACGATCGCCGGCACCTTCGTGGCGCTGGGTGCCGGATGGGGCTGGTTCGGGCTGCTCCTGCTCGGCGTCGCCCAGGTGGCGCCCCGGCGGGCCGGGCGCATGACCGGCGTGATGATGTCTGCGGGTGCGGCCGGCGCCGCGATCGGACCGTTCGCCTTCGGTGTGCTCGCCGATGCGTGGGGCTTCGGACCGGCCTGGTCCACCATGGTCGTCACGACGGCGGTCTCGGCCGGGCTGATCCTGCGACAGTCATCGGCGTGGGCACCTGGGCGATGGAAGCCGACGTCCGCAGAACCAGCCCATCCATGAACAGAGGAGGAGACGATGACCGAACGACGGCCTGGCGTGATGCTCGCCTTCTTCGACATCCCCGAAGAGCTCGATGACGAGTTCAACGCCTGGTACAACGACGAGCACATCCCGGAGAAGGTGGGGAACGTGCCCGGCTTCATCCGGGCCCGCCGGTACAAGTCGGTCGACGGGCGGCCGAACTACCTCGCCATCTACGAGCTCGAGGACATGAGCGTGCTCGAGGACTCGACCTATCGGGCGAACTACCGGAGTGGAACCTCGACGACCGAGAAGATGAAGGCGAAGGCCCGCACCTTCTTCCGGGGCGTCTACGAGGAGATCCACGACGCCCACGGCATCTCGCTGGACGACGCATGAGCGAGCTGGAGGCGCGCCTGCGGCGGATCGAGGACCGCCAGGAGATCCACGATCTCGTGCTGCGGTACGGGTTCCTCGTCGACGACAAGGAGGTGGATGCCGTCGCCGAGCTGTTCGCCCCCGACGCGCGGCTCGCCACCCGGCGGGGATCCGTCAAGGGCGAGGGACGCGCAGCCATCCGGGCGTACTTCACAGAGCGGCTGGCACTGCTCGGGCCGACCAATCACGTGACCCACGGCACGATCGTCACCTTCGGCGACGACCCGGATCTGGCGGCCGGGCTGGTGGGATCCCACGCCGAGGTGTGGGTGAACGGCCACCCGATGCTCGCGGCACTCCGCTACGACGACACCTACCGGCGTATCGACGGGCGTTGGCACTTCCAGGAGCGGATCCAGGGCTACATGTACTACGTGGACGTCCGTGAGTACCCCGCGCTCGTCGGGGAGACCCTGCGGGTCAGGGCGGCCGGCGTGCCGCCGCAGCCCGCCGACTGGCCCGAACGGGACCTGTAGACGCTACGTGTAGTCCTGGTACTTCGGCAGGTGGCGCACCGGCCGCGACAGGGCGTCACGCCGGAACGGGTCGCCCAGCTCCCGGGTGCACATGATCTCGATCACCGTCGTCCTGCGATCGCTCATCTGCGCGTCGATCGCGGCGGCGAGGGTCGGTCCGACCGCGTCGAGCTCGTCGACGGTGACGCCCTCGGCACCCATCTCGCGGGCGATCCCCGCCAGGCTGAAGTTCTCGAGGTCGGCGCCGACGAACCGCTCGCCGTAGAAGTCGACCTGGTTCTTCATCTCGGCGCCCCACTGGCGGTTGTGGAAGACCACCGCCGTCACCGGGATGTCGTGGCGCACGGCGGTCATCACCTCGACCATGCTCATGGCCCAGGCGCCGTCACCCGCATAGGAGATCGCCGGCCGGTCCTGCGCCGCCGTCTTGGCGCCGATGATCGTCGGCAGGGCGTAACCACAGTTGCCCCAGCTCATCGCGGCGAAGAAGCTGCGCGGCCTCTCGAACCGCAGATAGCTGTTGGCCACCGAGTTGATGTTGCCGATGTCGGTCGAGACCATCACGTCCGCGGGCATGGCGCTCTCGAGCGCCCGCAGGACCTGGCGGGGATGCAGCCAGTTCCGCTCGTCGGCCTCGGCCTCTTCGATCGCCCGAAGGCTGAAGTCGTCCTTCTCGTGCGTCCACCCGTCGAGTTCCGCCTCCCAGGTCGCCTTGACCTCTGCGATCTCGGCCATGCGGGCGTCGCGGGTGGCGTCGCCGGCGAGCGATCGGTCGGCGAGACGGGCCGTGAGCGCCCGAGCCGCCGCTCCGGCGTCGCCGTGGATGCCGATCGAGACCGGCTTGACGAGGCCGAGCATGTCGGCGTCGGCGTCGACCTGGATGATCCGGGCGTTCTCGGGCCAGTACTCGAGCCCGTGCTGGGGCAGCGTCCCGAAGGGGCCGAGCCGGGTGCCGAGCGCGAGCACCACGTCGGCTCGTGAGAGCAGGATCATCGCCGCCTTCGAGCCCTGGTAGCCGAGGGGCCCGCACCACTGCGGATGGCTCGCAGGGAACGAGTCGTTGTGGAGGTAGCTGTTGACGACGGGGGCGCCGAGCCGCTCGGCGAGCGCCACGCAGGCATCGACGGCGTCGCCCATCACGACACCGCCACCGGAGATGATGACCGGCCTCTTCGCCGAGGCGAGCAGGTCGGCGGCGTCGCCGAGGCTGCGGTCGCCGCCGGCACCTCGTTCGATCGTGCGGGGGGCGGGGACTTCGACGTCGATGTCGCCGTAGAAGAAGTCGCGGGGGATGTTCAGCTGGGTCGGCCCCATCTGGGACACGGCCCGGTCGAAGCAGCGGGCCGTGTACTCGGCCATCCGACGCGGGTTGTTCACGTGGCCCTGGTACTTGGTGAACTCCTGGAACATCGGCAGCTGATTGGCCTCCTGGAACCCGCCGAGGCCCATGCCCATCGTCCCGGCCTCGGGCGTCACGATGACGACGGGGCTGTGGGCCCAGTAGGCCGCAGCGATGCCGGTCACGCAGTTGCTGATGCCGGGCCCGTTCTGGCCGATGACCACGCCGGGCCGCCCGCTGACACGGGCATAGCCGTCGGCCATGTGGGCGGCGCCCTGCTCGTGGACGACGGGGATGAAGCGGATCCCCGCCGGCTCGAAGATGTCCATGGCGTCCATGAACGCCGATCCCATGATCCCGAAGATGTCGGTGACGCCGTAGGAGACGAGGGTCTCGACGAACGCCTCGCTCGGTGTCATCCGTGTCATGCCGTCTCCTTGGTGATGCCTGCCCAGGACCCTAGACCGACGCCGAGGGCCCCGACGCTTCGAGCGGACACCGTTTCCCACGGTGGAGACGTCGCAGGAAGAATGTCACTCACCGTGGTCAGAAATACCACTTTTCGCACAATTTCTCCTCAACCCACCACTTTGCGTGGTCGATGGAACCAACATGACCACGTCACGTGCGCCCAGTACAGGCCGCCTGCGGCACCGTGCGCGCCGGATCGCGACGACGTTCCTGGCGAGCGTCCTCGCCGTCGTCGGGACCGCCGGAACCGCCTCTGCGGCAGGAAACCTGACCGTCGACGGCGCGTCTTCGGCCGAGCTCACCACGATCGAGCAGGCCTGGGACCTGATCGCCGACACCTTCGTGGGACGCGACGACTGCCTCGTCGACCTTCAGGTCAACGTCGTAGACCGCGCCGAGGATTACGCCACCTCCGACCACGGGTCGATTCGGGCGTTCTACCGGTCCCCCGGCATCGTCTACGTCGAGCACTCGGCCGTCATGAACGGCCGCACCGTGCTCCACGAGATGGCCCACCACGTCGACACCCGGTGTCGCTTCCGCTACACGGACGAGGCCGACGCCTTCCGCGTGGCCCAGGGCCTTCCGACCGACACCTCCTGGTTCGCGGGGAGCTCGTGGTACATGACGCCGGCCGAGCAATTCGCCGAGACCGTGCTCACGGTTCTGGGCATCACCCCCCGCATGACCATCACCGCCGAGGCGAAGACCATCGTCACCACGTGGGCGGTCGGGTCGTCGGCGGTTCCGGGCACGACGGTGGAGACCCCGGTGGAGCCCGAGGTCGTGAAGACCGAGGAGCCGTTCGTGCTCGTCGACGAGCATGGCCGCTGGTACCGCTTCGGCGAGTCCGAGTCGGCACCGAGCCCCTTCTACTACGGCAACCCGGGCGATTACCCCTTCGTCGGCGATTGGGACTGCGACGGCATCGACACCCCCGGCCTGTACCGGCAGTCGGACGGGTTCGTGTACCTGCGGAACTCCAACACGGCCGGCATCGCCGACTGGGAGTTCTTCTTCGGGAACCCCGGTGACGTGCCCGTCGTGGGCGACTTCGACGGCGACGGGTGCGACACCGTCTCGATCTGGCGTCCCGCCGAGGCACGCGTCTACATCATCAACGAGCTCGGCGAGGACAACGGCGGGCTCGGCGCCGCCGAGTACGACTATCCCTTCGGCGAGCCCGGAGACCTCCCGTTCGTCGGGGACTTCGACGGCGACGGCATCGACACCGTCGGCCTCTACCGCCCGAGCGCCGGGTACGTCTTCTTCGCCAACCGCGCACGGTCGACCACCGCCGACACCGCCTTCACCTTCGGGGACCCGGGCGACGAGATCGTGGCCGGGGACTGGGACGGCGACGGCATCGACACCGTGGGCCTCTACCGGCCGAGCGACGGGAACATCTACCTCCGCCTCGAGAACCAGGCCGGAGCGGCCGACATCACGATGAGCACCCTGCAGAACCGTTTGCACGCCGCCGGCTGACCGACGAGACGTCCACGAGAGAGAGGGGCCCGGTCATTCGACCGGGC